>CAZAXO010000281.1:0-2512 GCA_964489085.1 uncultured Candidatus Bathyarchaeia archaeon | reverse complement strand
GTATAACATATACTTACTAGTTATAGCCTATTCATACTAATAGAGAACTTATAGCTAAGACGTCTACAGTAACTGTAGCTTGTTTACATTTGCAATTATTTTGAATCGTTGATAGCTATATATTTTAAAAGATTATTCTAGATGCTTTTTATCGACGTTTTTTTGATAGTTACTTTTTCTGGTATATTCTAATTCCAAATTTTTTTAAAGAGTTAATTATATAGGATCTTGAAAGTGCTGTTAATAAGAGGTAGCCTAAGAGTCCGATTGCTATAATGCTTCCTATCAGTACTCCAGATAATCCTAATAACAAAGGTACATTGAAGAGATAGCTCAAGTAACTTCCTACTATAATTGTTACGATTAGAATCTCACAAATAATAGCATATATCCAACTGAACTTTCTTTTTCCAGATCCTATTTTCCATGCTAAAAATGGAGCAATAAAATTTGCTACTGTTCCTCCAATAACATCAATTACGCCTAATCCGCCGAAAAAATTTGCTACAATTGTTCCCAAGCTTACTCCTATTATGGTCAGCCAACCGAATAGGATAGCAAGAGTAAGTAGAGCATCCACTATCCTAACTTGAAAAATACTAAAACTTATAGGCAAAAGAGTTATAACCGCCACCGCGTTAAAATACTGCAAAAATGGTTGTTAACGATAGCTCCTTTGTAGTCTCTACTTTCAAACAATTACCACCTTATTCCAGGATTCTTTCAGCTCAACGGATGGGAGGATTCATTCATGCACTTAACAATTATCCACTACTTGCAAAATATATAGTTTTATCATAAAAAATGTTTATAAAAATCTATCTATCCTGAAATTATTGTAGAACCAGTATTCATACCTAATTAGGTGCGCTTCCATATACTTGTAAGACATTTTATCTAAATCATAATCAAATTTTTAGTGAAATTATTATTTTGAGATTGGCGAAGAGAAAGTATCAAGAAGAAAAATTATTACAAGCGAAAGTTTTTAAAAGGTGAATGCACCAATCCTAAATAAAAACCTAAAGTCAAGATGTAAAAACATTACTAGCGATTTCAATAAATTGGAAATTGATATTTAGTGAGTGTATAGTAATTTCGCTTTAGAGAACAGATAAGTATAAATTTTACTCGATAATTTATGCTCATAAATCATAAATTATTAAATTAATATTCATTTAATCAATAGAAATATAAACTATATAACTATTAATAACAAATTATTTTTCATATGGCATATTATACTCTATCATGTGAAAATTTATATTAGGTAACAGCTGTTCTTTTCAGTAAGGCCATATTACGTTTTAAGAGCTGATTTTCTATGGATTATCAGAAAAATAAACCATTGATAAAAGTGAAGTGCCTATAATTGATTTGAATATTAAGGTTAATATAATCCAGTTTCACTATAGAACTAGTTAAAAAAATTACTCTACGATCTAACTCTTTCAATTACAAGTGGTTATTATGAAAAAAGAAAAAGTTGTTTTAGCATATAGTGGTGGTTTAGATACTTCGGTTATTTTGAGATGGCTAATTGAGAAAGAGTATGAAGTTACAGCGTTTATAGCTAATGTTGGTCAAGATGTAGATTTCAAAAGTGTTGAACGTAAGGCGGAGATGATTGGCGCTTGTGATATAAGAATAGTTGATGCAAGAGAAGAATTCGTTAAGGATTATATTTTTCCTGCTATTAGAGCAAATGCTATGTATGAGGGGAGATACCTACTGGGAACAGCTCTTGCTAGACCGTTAACCGCTAAACTTCAGGTTGATGTAGCAAAGGAGATTGAAGCGACTGTTTTATCTCATGGAGCGACTGGTAAAGGTAATGATCAGGTTAGGTTTGAATTAGCGTATCGAACTCTTATGCCAGAAGCGGAAATATATGCTCCCTGGAAAGATCCTGAGTTTCTATCGGTATTTGGTTCAAAAGGTAGAGATGCTCTTATTGACTACGCTAAGACTAATGGCATACCGATTAGCCAGAGTAAAGAGGATCCTTGGAGTTGCGATGATAATCTCATGCATATAAGTTATGAAGCAGGAATGTTAGAGGATCCTTTATCGGTTCCATTTGAAAGGATGTTTCAATTAACAGTTTCTCCGAAAGAAGCCCCAGATCAAGAAACTATAGTAGAAATAGAGTTCCTGGAAGGCAATCCTAGTAGGATAAGAAAGATTGAGAGTTCAACTCAAAATAAGAGATCGGGATTACTTGAAAAAATTGTATATGGCGAAGAGTATTTTGATCCTGTTGACTTATTTATATTCTTAAATAAACTTGCGGGAGAGAATGGTGTTGGCAGAGTTGACATGGTTGAAAGCAGGTATGTGGGTATTAAATCAAGAGGTGTGTATGAAACTCCAGCTGGAACGGTGTTATATTTTGCTCACCAAGATTTAGAAGGTATTACGCTTGATAGAGAAATTATACAAAGGAACCAGCAGGTAAGTATTGATCTTGCTGAGAGAATTTATTCTGGTTTTTGGTTTTCACCTGAAAGGG
>CAZAXO010000280.1:0-2538 GCA_964489085.1 uncultured Candidatus Bathyarchaeia archaeon | reverse complement strand
CTTCTGCGTCTGCTCCATAAGGGTCAATCCACGGTTCTTTTCCTGATCGAAAGACAGTAGGCGCATTATCAGTACAGAGTCCTCTATGAGCGCAGACGCCCCTATTATCATGGATCGTTATTCTTGTTCCTTTATAATCATCTAATTTATCGGGGACGCGATCAGTTTCTTTCTCATCAGTGAAACCTTTTTTTGCATGAGTTCCATCACAAAATGGTTTGTTCTTTGATCCTCCGCATCTACAGAGCATCATAACAGGTTTTGTGGGGATAAGTTCTCCTCTGGAATTTTTGAGATTAGTGAGGTTCTTCACCAGGTAGGGTCCGTTCTTTGTCGGTTCTATTATCGGTTTTTCTTCACTCATATAATCACCTTATTCAACATATTCTTTATCTATAAAACAATGTTTTCAATCTTACCAAGTTCAGCTGATTTAATTATTGGATGATTCGTCTCATGAAAATGTTTTGTTGCATGACCATTCTTTGAAGAATCGCAGCATCCAACTTGTCCACGAGTTAAGCACATTCTCAGATGCATCCAACGATCCGCTATCTTTAGGCACTCTTCGCAACCATCTGCACTTTCTTTCACGTCTTTTATTTGGTTCGTATATTCGCACACCATAGTATTTTTCCCCTAACACATAATCTTAACATCGTTAGGTAGTTCTTTGATAGTTTCAGCGTTTAAAAAAAGTTTCATAATCCGAAAAAGATAGTTAGTTAGTCTGTTCCACTTTTGTATAAAAAAGGGGTAGACAAAAGAATGAGTTATAACGTACGCATCATTATCAAGTACTATCTCTTAGTGGATAGGTCAATAACGTAATAAGTAATCAATAATGATGAGTAGCGTAAGTGGTATGGGTTTTGAGTAATCTAGTATATACTTTAATTGCTGTGATTGGAATCAGCCTCATCTCATTAGTTGGCTTGTTTATGCTCTCATTAAAAGAAGAGATGTTAGATCGTATCCTTTTTTATCTGGTAAGCTTCGCTAGTGGAGGAATATTGGCGGCAGCCTTCTTCGACTTGATACCTGAAGTTATTGAAATGACTGAAACGGAAACTGCCATCATTTACATAACATTAGGCTTCATCGCCTTCTACATATTAGAACGATCCATCTACTGGTATCATGGTCACGGTCACTCACCTTCTAGTGAAAAAGTAGAGATAAGTGAAACCGATAAAAGGACTGAGATTAAACGGTTTATTTATTTAAATCTTTTAGGAGACGGGTTGCATAATTTAACAGATGGAATGGTCATAGCAGCAAGTTTTATCATCTCAATACCTGCAGGGATGGTAACTACTTTAGCCGTTATATTTCATGAGTTGCCACAAGAGATTGGTGATTTCACTATTCTCGTGTATGGAGGCTTAAAAAGAAAGATAGCATTACTCTTGAACTTTATAACCGCTTTGATAGCTGTTGTAGGGGCCCTCATCGTCTACTTCATATTTTCATCAGAACAGTTTGTGAGTTTCCTCGTTGGATTTGCTGGAGGAGGCTTCATTTACATTTCAGCTGCAGAGTTGATACCTGAATTACAGAAAGAGAAGAATATGAAGAAGTCGATTATTCAGTTTATTCTGTTCATTCTGGCAATACTTATGATTTATGGTTTAGTAACGGTTTTTTCATGAATAACGGTTTAAATAGAACAGATCTCCCCTTCTTCTTGGTATCCTTCTTTCTCCAATTGTAACGTTGAATGAGATATTCCAAAGTTATCCTTAAGAACGTACTTAATAGTGTTAAGACATTCATTCGGGTTTTGTATCGTTTTACTGTCTAGAATTATGTGAGCACTTAACACGTGAACATAAGAGGTTACACTCCAAATATGAAGATCATGAACATCCAAAACCCCATCAATTTTTCCCATCTTTTCCATAACTTGCTTCGGATCTATATGTTTAGGCGTTCCTTCAAGAAGAATATGGATCACTGTCCTTAACATGCGGCTGGTACCATACAGTATAACTACTCCAATAATTATCCCGATTATCGAGTCGACGATAAATAACCTTGTAAAATAGATTATTACTGCACCGATAATAACACCAACTGAAGATAACGCATCACTTAACACGTGGAGAAATGCAGCTTTAACATTAAGGCTTAACATTCGACGTGACATAATAGTCATAGAGATAAGATTAGCCACTAATCCGATACACGCTACTATCAACATTTCGACACTATGTACTTCTTCAGCGGCGAAGATTCTCGTTACAGCTTCATAGAAGATGAACGAAGCAACCATAATGAGCGTAGCGCCATTTACAAAGGCAGTTAAAATCTCGACACGATAATACCCATAGGTTTTATCCCATGTTGCGGGTCTAATAGCTATTCTACCCGCGATAAAGCATAAGACTAACGCCATCAAATCAGCGAACATATGCCATGCATCGCTCAACAAGGCGAGACTATTCGATAGAATTCCCCCGATAACCTCGACAACCATAATCAAAGAGGTTAAAGTGATAGCTATTAACAGATTTTTTTGTTCCGCTAGTTTCACGT
>CAZAXO010000279.1:0-2602 GCA_964489085.1 uncultured Candidatus Bathyarchaeia archaeon | reverse complement strand
CAGTATAGCTAGCATGGTTTTTGTGTTCTGCTAACTTTCCTATTACCTCTATGGTACGTGGATACTTACTCAGATCTTTATGAGGAAGATACATACTATTCATATACTCCTTGATGAATCGAGGGTGTGTTGCGAGTTCAATGAACTTAACATAACGGGATATCTTATCGACCCTCAATCGCTCATCACGGTTAATCAAGGTCATCGTAGCTAGCTCCTCAACTGGAGTAGCCTAGGGTAACGGTTCGTCATACGATCTCACTCGAACTCGACATTTGCCGCATATACCTTTTCCATAATATAGAGACTAAGTCGACTCCAAAGCGTCTAGCGACCTCTAAAATGGTTACACCCTTTTCAAAGGAGCCCCCAATACTGTAAGGATCAAATCGTATCCTCAATGCATCTGTCATCTTAGTAAGATTCTATATATTGACATATGATCTTATTTTATATCAATAGTGTATACCTTCACATGTCTTGATTCCCATCTTTAATGGATGTCTTAGTTCTCTTAGCTCAGTGGCGAAGTCAGCTATATCTAAAATCTCTTTTGGAGCCCTACGTCCTGTTAGTAATGCTACTGTGTTATCTTTAAGTTGATCTAATATTTTTAGAACAGCCTTTACATCGAGTAAACCGATACTCATCGCTAAGTTAATTTCATCGAGGATAAGTAGTTCAGGGCTCCTCTCTATAGCTTGGGCGGTGAACTTTAGTCCCTCCTGAGCCATTTTTAAGTCTATTGAACTGGGATTTCTTAAATTGACGAAAGTGGGACGTCCGAATTGATGTATCTCATACTCGGGGGTGAGCCGTTCCCTTATTTTATACTCGCCTATTTCCTTTCGCCCTTTCATAAACTGGATGATTATTACTTTATGTCCATGTCCAACAGACCTCAAAGCTGTTCCAAGAGCGGCAGTTGTCTTACCTCCTCCCTCACCCGTGTAAACGTGGATATGTTTGATAGATCCACGTCTCTTTCCTATCAGTTCATGTCACCTTGCTATAGTTAGTTACTGTTATGATTTTTTGCATGTACAGCACATAAGACATTTTATACAAATGTCACATCATTGCTCTTTCGGTATTAGACGTCCACATTGAGGGCATGTAACAAATCTGGGTGCTGACGCCATTTTCCATCACTAAAATAGCTATTTCAATAGAGAATCTTTAAGACTTGTTCGACTGTATTAGTAGATTTTCATAGATAATTAAGGTTAGTGTTGATTGTACATTTTGTAAATGTCTAATATTATTCATTATAATTCTTTTCAATTCGTTTATGGACTCACCTTCAACCTTAACGATGATATCGTAAACACCATAGACAAGATTAGCATGTACTACATTTTTCATTTTTTTCAGGTTTACTAGGACCTCTCTTTCTGTTCCTACCCCAGTTTGCAATAAAACAAGTGCTGATGATTGATTCTTGCTCCTTTTCTTATTTGTAACATGTACTGTATGCATAATTTTTTTCTATCCAATACTTTCTAGTAAACTACATTATTGTAATAGACTCAATTACTATTTATCACTTTTTTATGGTGAAAAATAATCAAAATAACGATGATACTGTAGTAAAGGTACCATATAGCATAAAGAATATCCAGCTATTGTAAATAGACAAGTACTTCATGTGCCAGCAAGTAGAATCTTATATACGATCAATCAAAACTAGCTAGCTGTTGCGTGAGGGTTCGAACACTGGAACTCGTGAAAAAGATTGAAGTAACTTTTGAGAGACGTTTTACTTCTTCAATATCTAATTTTAGCTAACAGCAAAAACACTGTGTACCCCATCCGGTCTACCAATATTTAGCTGGTTATTTGTATTAAAAATATTAAGATTAAATTTTTAATTATTTAAAAAATATAAGATTTATATAGATTTAACGATATTTTATAAAGATTGTAATATAGTGAATCATCGAAAAGGTTGAAGCTAAATTCTACTAAATTACTTTGAGGAGAAAGATAGTAGTATTGCATAATTATGAAGGAAAAGTTCTTCGAATTAATCTAACAAAGAAAACATTCACTAAAAGAAATCTGGATCACAAATTTATCGAATTATTGATAGGAGGAAAAGGTTTCGGAACAAGACTACTCTTAAACAATAAAGAATTTGAACCCCTTTCTCCATCAAATCCTTTAATATTCACTATTGGACCTGCAACAGGCACTATTTTTCCAACAGCGAATCGGTATGGCGTTTTCTTCAAGTCGCCATTGACTAATATTTATGGAGAATCGTACTCTGGAGGATCATTTGCTCCTGAACTTAGGAAAGCAGGTTTTGAAACGATAATTATCGAAGGCAAAGCAGATAGACCTACATATCTATTTCTCCATGATGAAACAGTTGAATTTCTAACGGCCGACACTATATGGGGATTAGATACTTATCAAACAGAAGACACAATAAAAAGTGATCAAGGTGACAGTAAGGTAAAGGTAGCATCAATCGGTCCAGCTGGTGAAAATCTAGTCAAATTTGCTTGTATCTGTAATGATTATTGGAGACAAGCGGGTAGATGTGGCGCAGGCGCTGTTATGGGTTCAAAGAAACTCAAAGCTATTGCTGTTAGGG
>CAZAXO010000278.1:0-2633 GCA_964489085.1 uncultured Candidatus Bathyarchaeia archaeon | reverse complement strand
AGTAAGAGCCGATGAGGAGCCTACTACGCTTTACACGATGACTTATACGCCGAAGCGGTGCAGCGCTAACTGCGCCTTCTGCTCTCAGGCTAGGTCGAGTAGAGCGCCCGCCTACAAGCTCTCAAGAGTTTCATGGCCTACCTTCCCAGTAGGACAAGTATTGGATAAATTTAAAAACTCTAAGGATCATTTCCAGAGGATTTGCATACAGGCGCTTAATTATCCCGGTGTAGATGACGACCTATATCGGTTTGCGAAGACTTTTAGCGCGGCATCGGAACTACCCATTTCAATTTCATGTCAACCGTTGACTGAGGAGTCTATGAAAGTTTTTGCTGAGGTTGGGGTCGATCGTGTCTCAGTGGCATTAGACGCTGCCTCTGAAAAGTTATTCATGAAGATTAAAGGAGAGGATGTCGGCGGCCCATATACCTGGAAACACCATATGGAAAATTTATTTAGGGCCGTTAAGATATTCGGTGAAGGAAGAGTTACTACACATCTGATAGTTGGTTTAGGAGAAACGGATGAAGAACTCTTAAAGCTGATACAGCAACTCACGGATGCCGATATTATACCAGGCTTGTTCGCTTTTACCCCCATTCCGGGGACAAAGCTTGAAGATAGGCGCCCTCCCTCCATAGAGAGATATAGAACCATCCAGCTCTGCTGCTATCTTATAGTGAATCGATTTAAGAAGTTGAGTGACCTGATATACGATGATGATAGAGGTGAAATCGTGGGATGGAAAGAAAGTCTGAGGAATATCTCGCCAATAGATCCGAAGGCTTTTATGACGTCGGGATGTCCTGGATGCAACAGACCCTTCTACAATGAAAGCCCGTCAGGACCGATATATAACTATCCTAGACTACCCTCAAATATTGAGGTGAAGCGGGCTGTCAAAGCTGTAGAGGGGTACATAGCTCGAGCTGTCTCGCCTGAAATTCCATCACATCATAGTATAGACTTCCCATAACTGTTATTCGGTTTGCGCGCGCATTTGTAGGGGGTTAATAAGAAATTTTATCGCAGGAACATGGAGATCAATCTGGTTGAATCCATATTCTAAAGGAGCCAGGAATGGTTGACGTCTGTGTAATTGAAATCTAGCCTATCGAAGTCGTTGGTTTACTAGTGGTACTTTGAGAAATGGTTTTTGTAATCTTTCAATACTAGACTTTTCATCCTTGCATTAAAGTTTCCAATATTTCCGTGCTATAACCATGAAATTATTACGTTCTTCCTGACTCATTTCAGATACGTTCACTTTTGCCTCTACACCTAGCCTCATTACTGCATCTTGTATGATGCGTACCAATTCATTTTTGATAGGAACGTTTGGAAATGAGAGCGCTAGGGTGAGCTTAACTTTACCGTTAATAGGGGTTATGTCTTTAATCATCCTCAAATCGGTGAGGCTTCGATTGATCTCCGGATGTGTAGTCTGTGATAATGCTCGATGCACGTCTTCTTTGGAAACGATTTCGGTCATGGTCTCACAGAGAATACGATTGATGGAAGATTAATGAGTTTGCTTCTTTTAGTCTTTTTCCATTTCATATTTTTCAATTTAAAGAAGAATAGAGCGATCGTATCAACTTGATAGAGGAAGCCTTAATTAAAACATACAAAGGAAAGATCGAGGAAAACGTGATGTGGACTCAGATGAAGTTCGGCCCTTCGCCAAAATACCGGAGGGGGAAAGCGTACATTGTGTTGAGAGCGCACGGGGGGAATTATGTTTTCATATAGTGAGTGACGGATCAAATAAGCCTTATAGAGTCAAAGTTAGATGGCCCACATTTAATCCTATACTCGTTCTACTGCCTGATCTATTAAGCGGAACAAATATTGCAGATGTGCCTGTAATCTACTGGAGCTTAGATAACTGTCCAGCTGACCACGATAGATAGAAGTTTCAGAAATTCGCCTCCTTGGCGGATGCGGGGATTGATTTTCGGTAGAAATTTCGACCTTGAATAGGGATTCGCATGAAGCTTATCACCCTAAGGTTCTCCGTACCAATCTATTCAGGGTACCTCTTTCGATTCGAGCTATTAGCGACTACTCAAATATTTCTCGATTCGTGCTTTAAGATGCTCCTTTGGCAATGCACCTACAATTCCATCTGTTAATTTACCTTTGCCGAAAACGAGTAAGGTTGGTATACCTCTTATTTCATATTGACCGGGCACTGTTCTGTTCTCGTCCACATTTAACTTCCCGAACGCAACTCTTCTATCATACTCATTAGATAAGCTCTCTACTATTGGAGATACCATTCGACACGGCCCACACCAAGGCGCCCAACAATCAACGATAGCAAGCTCATATCTAGAAAAAGTCATCGAAACCAGAATCTGTTAAAGTAACTACGCCCTTTGGAAAGATTTTACTTTCCTCCTTTTTCTCACTTAGAAGTTTACGCATCTTCAATATCTTTATTCGTAAGTTCTTCATCTTCTTGATTAATGTTCGACATATATTTGTTTTCACCCTCCTGTGGTTATTTTTTCACTGCTATGTTTAGATGAAACGATTCTTATAGTCTTGGAATGAAACTTGGACAAGCAAATCCATTGGCGGGTACCGGGATTCCTCTTAGCGTACAGGTTCCATTGAGAAAATGA
>CAZAXO010000277.1:0-2643 GCA_964489085.1 uncultured Candidatus Bathyarchaeia archaeon | reverse complement strand
AACAAAACGTTCAGGCTCCCTAATTAGAGCCTGAAACTAAACCCCCTTTTTCTTTATATCACTAATATTATTTCTGTGATCGAGCGATAGCTAGTAATCTCAACGATAGTAGTCTGAATTCCACCAGTCTCACCTATCAAACCTAAACAATAAACCAATACTAACTCATTACACCCAAACCGATGGATACCTTCAGATCAATACTTCTTTCTAAGCTAGTGTGCATCGAGTATAGAAAATTTTTCTGAAAAACAGTACTTAGAAACAGCAAGCTAACTAGCTGAGAAAAGGAAAATAGCATCGAATCATATAGCGTATACTGATATTGGTAAAATCAATAGTGAAAAAGTATGGGAAAGCTTTTTTTATAATATGAGTCACTATAGCTAATAGTAAGAGGCAGGGAATTGAGATCAACTCATTTAAAGGGACTTCTCATAATTCTGATCACATTATTTATGGTAGGATATCTCTTCTATTCAGAGATTCCCACAGTTTACGGTGAATGGACAAATAGAGGTATATCCATAAATCCAACAGGAACAATTACCACCTTTCCAGAAGTCACCCTCACCTATACCGTTGAGGTTCATGGAACATCACCTCCTAACGATCTTATTATTCTTCAAAGCGAACATATATACGTCCCAACAGGCAAGAGTTCTATTGGGTTAGGTACCGGCATATCGGGGGCTTATAAACCAGCTCCCTACACAACCACCATGACTGCCATCATAGACTCTACAGCACAAATTGGACTCCATTCGATACGGATAAGAGCATATTCTCAGTCTAATCCTTCAGAATATACGTACTCTAATGTTGTGTATATTAATATTAAGCCTAAGCTAACTATAGCACCTACATTGATATTTTCTACCCTGACCACAACACCTGGACCCACAGCTCTCCCCTTTGATTTCGCCTTGATATTATCACCTCCCAGTATCACGCTGGAGCAGGGCGAGTCCGCGAACTACCAGCTTCAACTCACCTATAGTGAACCCTCATACTCTGGAATCCCGATAAACTACCAAGTAGCCGGATTAGGTTCTGGGATGACTTGGATTCCATCAGTTGGAGGTGCAATATCCATCTCAACTTCTCCAACTACACCACCTGGAACCTACACGATCACGGTGATCGGATCAGCTCAAGGTCAAACCCACCAGACGAGCGCAATCCTCATCGTGACGGAAAGCACACCAACCACAGTAGATGAAGAGGAAACTACGACTACATTAATTGAATCAACATCTCCAACAACAATAGAACCAATAACAGTGACTGTAACAGAGCGTAGCACAACTCCAACTTCAACGGTAACGACCGAACTCCAAACAGATAACGAGGGATCTGCTTTCACATCCCAGCTCTTAAATCCTACAGTCCTGATGGTGATCATCATCGCTGTCTTAGCTACCGCTCTCATTACAACCTTAATGCGAAAAAGAAAATAGCGATCCTTTCAGAGACCACAACATCAAACGAGGTACTGTGAAACTATGGAGAACCATAAAACTAGCTAGCGATAGCGGGATGTCTAACCGATAGGCATCTAGATTCTAGAATCTATACATAAGCTCAAGACCAGATCCAGACAACTAACCTTATCCCCCAATCCGACACACACCTTCCCACAAATACTCCAATCACTATAAGTGTGCTTAGAATATATACAATTTTTTTAAAAAAAAGCACTTACAAACTGTAAACCTCAGCAAAACAGTAGAGATAGGGTTACCCGCTTCACTATTTTTCTGAAACATACATTCATGTAAAAACACACGAGTATTCCAAGAAGAATCAACATGATTACTGCTATAAATGGAGAAACACTTATGGAAACGACGGTAGAGAGTACTGTTACAGCAAACAGGGTGCAGATAGGGAAAAAAGTAAAAGATAACAATACTGTTATGAGGTAGATATCGCTTACGCTAAAGAACGTCTAGACCACGAGATTCGGAGAACATAATAAAAAATCACAGAGAGAGATAATATTTCTGTTGTTAGGAATGGGTATCCCCTACTCCCACTCCTCAATCCGAAACAAGTCAGCTCATTTATAACGTTAATTTTTTAGCTAGCTAACTATACTTCAAATATTATGAGCACATCTATTCCGAAGATATTACATGGAATTAATTGGCTTCATTTTAAATTATATAGAATTGTAGGAGAGGATCGAAAATGGAATACTCAATTAAATTGGTATCATGAAGTTCTTAGAAGAATTATTAAACCCATAGTAGAATCTATGCCAGATATTAAAACGATTTTTTTCGGCATATATGGTCCAGAAGATTACTCAATAGAAGATGGTGAAGAATACGATCGACAAATAACTCCCCCTAAAAATACTAAGATTTAATATATTAGATTGAGGATGTTCGCTGAATCAGAAAAACAATCAGTAAGATATACACTCATTAAGAAATTACAATCAAAAATAAATCTTGTTTGGGATTACGAAATCCTTAGAGAATATAAAATTCTTAATGATTTAGGAAGAAGATATGGGCAGAGAAGAGATGGCTCTATTGATAAAGAAAGAACTTTACGTTTTATTAAATATTGGGACTCTGCTTGTAGGTATATTCTATCAATTCTCAAAGATGAAGGAAATTGGGATGTAAATAT
>CAZAXO010000276.1:0-2663 GCA_964489085.1 uncultured Candidatus Bathyarchaeia archaeon | reverse complement strand
GTCCCTTAATCCTTCAAGATGTAAGAGAGAAATAACTTTCGAGACTCTTTTTATTGTCTCTGCTCTTTTTAATCCTAAATTCTCTGGTCCGAAGGCAATATCTCTGTCTACACTGAGAGAAAATAATTGATTTTCAGGATTCTGAAAGACGAACCCAATATATCGTGCTAATTGCTTTGGTGTATGATCACGTGTGTTCATCCCTAGAATCTTAACATCACCCGTAAGATTACCCTCATAAAAATGAGGGATTAAACCGTTTAAACATCTACAGAGGGTACTTTTACCACATCCACTAGGCCCAGTTATGATAAGGAAATCTCCTCGCGCTATTTTCAAAGTAATATTTTTCAGAGCTGACTCTGATGTTCCAGCATAGGTAAAAGAGAGAGAATCGATTTGAATTATTAAATTACTCATAAGGAAACTCCTCTGCCCCCCCAATAAAAATATTTATTAGAGCGCATAACAACTGAAAAAAATTGATGACATTGGTATTATCAGTCGGATTTTATTAAGGGTTGATGCAGTAATTCTGATAATATTGTGAGAGTATATTGAAGAATTTGAGATGAGGTCCCTATATAAGTAACAGCTCCAGCAGCTGTGCTGTGTCCTCCGCCGGAGCCTTCAAATTTTTGACCGATACTTTGAGCTAGATCTTTACCGAGATGGATATCAGTAGCCGACTTGAAAGTTTCGGTACATCTAAGGTTAACACGCACTTTGTTCTTTTTACCTCCCGCAACAATAGCAATATGAGTCCCTAAATTAATAAGGGCACGAGCTACAGAAGCTTGATATGAGGAAATAGATGATGTAGTAACTATCCATGGATCACATCGAAATAAGTTACATCGTCTGGAAGCTTTTATACGTGCAATTCGTTCAGAGATATTTAATGGCGTGTAGAGCATCATTGAGGAAATTGTAGGTTTTGCCCCAAGTTTACAGAGGTTAGAAGCAATCTCAAATGTCTGTGATGTAGCTATACCAAAGTGTTTAGTATCGAACATTATTCCTGTCAACAATACTTGAGAAATAAGTTCAGATATAACTATTCCTAATTCGTTATATAGTGTATAGACTATTTCACATGTTGAAGTTGAATTTTCATCGATGAGAGTTAATGAAGATAACTTTAATGTATTCTTCTCGATTGGATGATGATCTATTATGACAATAGGTGTAGATGAAGTACCAACGATATTCTTTAAGGAACCCAGGGTCCACATTGAACCAGTATCTACAAGAATAATAAGATCGAATCGGGATAGAGTAAGTATTTTACTTGTTTTAAATTTATAATAGTTTAGGAGATTAGTTGAGGTCTCATTTACTCCTTCAGGCGTAATAATATCGACAATTGCTTTACTATTAAAAGTATTTACAAGTTTTTTTAAAGAATAAGATGCGCAAATAGCATCAGGATCAGCATTTTGATGAGTTACTAGACAGATAGAATCATTACCTTTTAAATGTTCTATTAATGACTCATATTTATCTTGAAATGAACACGCTAATGAGTGAATCATCTGGGCATGTTCCTTAAACGATTCTGAAGTTTAGTTTGAAGTTCATTTACTTTATTTCTAGTCCGTTCTTCTTGTTTTGATAAAACGCTGATTCTTGTTGTGAATAATTCCTTCTTTTCTGTTAATTCAGTAATGAGTTTGGACCGTTCGACTTTCAATAGGATATTTCCAGACGATTTATAAACAGGTGTTTCATCATCAGCTTTTGTTAATTCTTCTAGAGCTTTTTCTGCTTCTGAAAGTTCCAACTCTAATTGCTGTTTCTGGGTTGCCACTACCTGATATGTTTGTTGTAGTTGTTGTAATCTAGTAAGTTGCTCTTGAATTTGAGGTGGAACATTTACTTCGCCACTCATATTTTTCTTCCTCCAAGAATAGTCTATCTAATAGAACCTATTTATAACTACCTCGGTTTCTCTCCTTTATCATTAAGGAGGTGAATGGTATTATAACAAGTAGTTAAGTATCGAAGATAGGAATTTAAGGCGATACGGAGAGCAGTGATATCTCCTAAGTGAAATTCGATATTTAAAATATCCTTATCTATCGTACATTTACAATCATACCTTTGAGCTACAAACTCTTTCATTTCTGGTTCTAACGATTTTTGAAGCGCATCAACTAAGTCGAAACCAAGTTTAGCATGTATACAAGCTTTAACTCTCATACGACACAACATTTTACAGCAATATAATTCATAGCTAGTTACGTTATTTGGATTCTTTTGTTTGTAGAGCTTGCGTAACAGCTTTTGATGAAGCACGTGAAGCCGTTACTCCCAATTTTGTTTGAGGGACATAAGCGCCTCCAGCAAATGTGTATTCACATTTATTACATTTCCATACACCTACTGAACTCCTCTTCACCTTGTTAGCATGGCATTGAGGGCATTCATGAAGACGCTTCCTCTCCTTCATTATTTCGAGATATCGTTTTCTCACCGAAGTCCCATATCTCGCACCGAATGCACCAGTCAAACCAGTCTTTTTATGTTTACCCAACTTTTACTTTCTCCAATATTTTTGATCGTATCTTTGATGATTGGGAAATTATATCACTTAAAACAGATTTAATCTCAGATATAGATAATGCTCCCGAACCAGCTTTCTGAGTGGCACAGATATTATT
>CAZAXO010000275.1:0-2691 GCA_964489085.1 uncultured Candidatus Bathyarchaeia archaeon | reverse complement strand
GAATTACAGATACTCTCCATTATATCTGGAACAGGTTTCATTATTATCGCAATCATCCTCTTCGTCCAAATCGTCAGTAGCTAGCTTAATGCGTAGATGTGAATCCTCAATTTAACGAGTGCAATAATATCTAGTTAAAATCATCTGGTTACAGAAGCGTCTAAGATTTTATGGAGGCAATAGCTCGTGTAATATCCGATTTGGTGATGATCCCAACAAGCCTCCCTGACTTCTCTATCACTGGAAGACCACTAATACCCTGTTTCGTCATCAACTTAGCAGCATCGGCAAGATCTCCATCTTTGTCTATCGATAGAGGATATGATCCCATAATATCTCGTGCAGTAAGAATATTTACTCCGGGGATACTTGCTCCCATTAAGAGATTACCTCCTTTTTTTAACCCTTGTGGAGCTTTAAATGCGTTACTTATCATGGCTAAATCTGTTAAGGTTATGATCCCAATGGGTTTAGTCTCCTTATCAGTAACTATAACCCGTGAAATCTTATGATCAGACATTAAATAAGCAGCCGAGAAGATGGAATAGGAAGGTTCCACCGTAATAGGATTTACCTTCATAAAGTCGCTTACCTTAAACCTTCCTCTTCCGTAGTATGCTAGGTAGGAGGTTAAGTCAGCTTTTGTCACTATACCCTTTAAGCTTCCTCTCTCATCCACAACGATTAATGAACTTATATCCTTATCAATCATCGTATCGGCAACATTTGAAATAGATGTATTAGGTTTGACACTGAGTAAATGCCTGCTCATAACATCTTTTGTTTGTATCTCTTCGAGACTACGTGGTGATCTGTCCTTTACTAAAAAATTTACAATATCCTTACGTGTTACGATGCTTACAGGCTTATTTTTTGACTTGACAACAATCACTCTACTTATTCGATGCTTCTCCATAAGGTCTCGAACATCTAAAATAGGAGTAGACGGATAACACGTTACAACTTTCTCCGTCATAATATTAGCTACTACACCAACCATAATTCTACCCACCTATTCCTAAGAACGTTGAATATTGTAGTTATTTTATCTCATCTTTATATGGATTGAGTGAACAAATGATTTAGCTAGCTAGACTCTTTAAAGTGGAAATAGAAGATGTTTTTATCTATGAAAATTAATTATTATGTGAGGATTTACTTATGCAAAGTGCAGTCAAAGCAAATGAGATTATTAGACCTCACATAGACTTTAAGAAACTCTACTATTCCTATCTAGTGATAGGTTTTATCACTCTCTTCCTCTCCTGGGCAATCCCTGTTATCATCTATATCATTTTTAATGTAAGATTACTAACAGCTGTTACATCATCGCTCTTCATAGTTATTCCATTCATCACAATTCTCATCTTCACAGCTCTCTGGATTCCCAAATTTCATTTATCGCTTTTATATCTTCTAACCGAGAGCGATATAATCATTGAAAGAGGAGTCTGGTGGAAACACAAGAGTATCGTTCCCTATAATCGAGTTACTAACATCGAAGTCCTTCAAGGACCGCTATCGAGATTATTTGGGCTTGGTAAAGTTTCCATCCAGACTGCAGGATTTTCAGCTGGAGGAAGCAGTGGAAGTGCGAAGGTCGCTGAAGCAGTCATAGTAGGCATTAAAAACTTCGAGGAAATCAAGGACTTTGTTATGGCCAAAGTTAAACGGTTACAGCCAATAGCGATAGGTGCTGAAGCTGAAGCTACAACTAGTGATATTAATCTACAGATTTTAGATGAATTAAAGAGAATTAGGAAAAACCTCAACAAAAAATAAGATAATTCACACGATATTCTTTTTTCGATCTACTTTCACTTGATTACTACTGTAACGACAAAATAGTTATAGTGAGGATGGGGCTCCATATTTTACTATTAACAACGCGTTATTTAATTTCGAGTATGTGGACTACTCAAGTCTTTTTATGATGTGGTATCCAAACTTTTTTTATTACCGGTGAAATCTCTCCTTTATTTAGAGCGAAAGCTACTTTTTCAAATTCTCTCACCATTTTTCCCCTACTAAACGATCCTAGATCACCACCGCGTTTCTTGGAGGGACAGAGTGATACTTCCTTAGCAATTTTTGAAAATTTTTCTCCAGTCTTTAGACGACTGATAACCGCATTAGCCTCTTTCTCAGTTTTTATGAGAATATGAGAGCAATGAATCGTGTGTGACATATGGAATGATTATCGTATCTATTTATAATAGTTACTCTTGTACTATTTTAGCTAACCCACTCATTGCTAGCTAATGTTGATCACTTGATGTACTTATTAATACGCTCTACTTGTGGGCGTTATGACGATCTCTTGAACTAAAACCTGTTTTGGTCTAGTAACAGCGAACATCACTGCTTCAGCTACATCATTTGGTTTTAACATAATCGAGATATGATCAGCATCAGGAGGCATCTCCTTTTCACGGACTAACGGAGTATCTACTTCACCTGGAAGAATCGCACATGCTCTAATTCCGTTTTCCCATTCTTCATGGTTAATTGACTGGCTGAAACCATATAAGCCATGTTTCGCAGCAGTGTACGCGATTCCTGAACTCTTCTTAACCAGCCTGCCACGGTCTGAAACTATATTCACTATTGTTCCTTCATTCTGTTTCTTCATAAAAGGTAAAATCGCTTGAACACAATTATAACAGCCGGAAAGATTAACATTTATAATTC
>CAZAXO010000274.1:0-2694 GCA_964489085.1 uncultured Candidatus Bathyarchaeia archaeon | reverse complement strand
TCGAAAAAGTTTCAGAAAAGTATTGAACGCTAGCCCCATCGATGAAGATACTCGAGAAGTGTTAATGGGGCATAAACTACCAGGAATCAGGGGGAACTACTTTGACTACCACGACATAAACGAGATAATGGTGAAATATACGTCAGCGGACTTCGCTCTCTATACACCACAAGCGAGACTAAATATACTGGAGGAAGAGAAGATGAAAATGCAAGAACAACTTGCGGAAAAGTCTAATACGATTGAAGAGTTAAAGAAGCGATTAGATGACTTGGAGATTGTTTACCAAGAACGATTAAAAGTCAAAGAGTAACATTAATCTTAACACTATTTTTCGTTTAAAATTTCTCCACAGTCCTTACATATAGACTCTCCAGAATAATCATCTTTAATCGTATTTTTATGATTGCACTTGCACTTATTAGAAAAAAAATTCCACCATCTATCAGGTGAAATCGGTTTCTTTAAATCTTCATCTTCTATTTTAACAAATTCTCTATATTTTCTTACATCTCTCATTTTAGAGGCTATTTCTTTATTATTATATTCAGTTTTTGGATCAGAATCCCATCAATAGCCATACATATAATCCATAGCAATGATCTTGCTTGGGGGATGCCCTGAACGAAGGTAATTCTCACTATCCAAGAGAATTAGTTTATCACATTCTCTAATCGTTTTAGTTAATGTCTTTGTAAAGAAGTTTCTACATTCCTCAGTTAAATAACCATAGAGAATATACCCTAATGGGACAAGTTTATTTATTGCTCTCCAAAATCGAATAGGATCTTCTTCTTGAAATAATTGGAGAGTTAAGATTAGGCTATAATTCAACTGTTGAAGGTTCAGTGATTTAAGGGGATGAGGAGAGTGAAAGTTAATGCTAGCATCATTTGTTCTCGTTATAGTATAAGGTTATAGAGGGGCATATAATCTTTAAATGCGATAACAATCAGATGTATCCCCCACCCTAAAACCGAACAATAGCTAAGAATAATCCATACTGAAATTAGTCCTTCCTTCTTCGTTACTCCCAACGAAACAACGAAGAATTTGCGGGAACATCCACGTTGTAAGGGTTAATTTAAATGATTTTCGAGTTTAGGATCTCATTTTAGGATATTGTCATCCATTGGTATGCTAGCTATGTTTCTTCTTGTTCCTTGAGTAACTTCTCCTCGAGAGCGTGTAATTGAGTGAATCTTTTTTCCCACTTTCTTAAAAAGTTATTTTGACCTGCTAGAGCATAAATACTATAGACCAAGCACACTAAAGCTACGATAATTAAGATGGAATCGAAGAGCAGTATCCCCTTTGTTAAACGTGGTCGAAGTATAGGTGGAAAGAAGAGGAAACGAAAATAAATGAATCGTATAAATATGACTAGGATGAATAAGGAGCCCGCTATTCCAATTAGTGCTACGCGCCTAAATTTTTGTAGTTCATTCTCAACATCAAAGAGAAACTCATGGAATGATTTTATTGGATATGACGGTTCCGCTTCTTTTTCTTTCTTTCTCACATTTCTTTCCTTCATTTTTGTTAATACTTCGTCTTTTCTCATGATATAAAGCAAGTGCACCAATGGTGAATAACGCTCATATCAGAGAGGGTATTACATCCTTTAACTTAACGTAGAGGCTTCCCCTTTTGTGAGTTGATACTTACCCTCAACCTCCTCTACGAGTCTTTTCTTGCGTAAATTACTTAGATATTTTGAGAAGTCGTCATAGGAGGGACCTGTGGCTTTTCTCCAAATATGTGTGCGAAGCTGAGTCCTTGGAGGATAATAGAGATATTCAAGTATCTCAAACTTGATTTGTAGAGGGCTTTTCCGTTCTTTCTTCATCCTAATCGGCTATTCTCATTATAGGTTCTTCAAATAATAATATTGTTCACCACTGGTGTATATCATACATGCGTTCCTCTTTTTAAGAGCATTAGTCTTTGAAGACATATATGTCTATACTGTGGAGGTGAAAAAATGAGAAAAACTAGGATAACCCTCGCAATGACTTTACTTGCTTCCCTACTAACAGGAATGATCGTTGTAACTGTTTCTAATATACACCCTACTATCGCAGACTCGTCTTTGCCTAATGAAAACTGTGAGCAGAATTCTCGATGTTACCTTATGAGTCTCTTGACAGAGGAACAGAAAGAGATTCTTTTTAACAAGATGCAGGAACTATGGGAATCTGATGCAAGTTGGAAGGTAATACGCATTGAGATGCGGGAAACTCTTAAAGATATCTTAACGGAGGAGCAGAAAGACGCTCTCGAACTGAAGAGGCAAGAATTCAAAGATAAGCGAAAAGGGATTCGAGGAGAATTAAGGGAGACACTAGAGGATGTATTAACAGAAGAACAGACAAAGACTCTTTTTGATAAGAAGCAGGAGCTGTGGGAATCAGGTGCTTGTTACGTTGAGATTCGAAGAGAGATGAGGAAAACGTTAAAGAATCTATTAACTGAAGAACAGAAAGAGACTCTCTTAGGGAAGATTCAAGAACTAACAGAATGCAATGCAAAAAACGAATAAACCAATTATCTACTTTAACCTTGATAACAAAACCATTTTTTAGTTTTTTTAAAGTAATCCTAACAAATATAACTAACTAAAAAACTTTAAAATAAGTTTATTTCTGGTGCGGAGGGTGGGACCCAAACCCCAATTTACCAGTAAAAAAGTGA
>CAZAXO010000273.1:0-2727 GCA_964489085.1 uncultured Candidatus Bathyarchaeia archaeon | reverse complement strand
GTAATGACTTGGTGGGTATGCATCCTTTATGAGTACATACTCCACCTAAGCCCTCTTTTTCAATAATAGCGGCTTTTCCACCTAGCTGGGATACTTTTAAAGCGGTTACATAACCTCCGGGCCCTCCACCAAGAACGGCTACATCCACTTCAAGAATTTTACTTTCCATAGATAGCAAGCTCCTCTAAACATAGTAATTTAAATTAACTTTGAATTGTTTCAGCCTACTTATATTTAATTATTATCAAAGATTAGTTACCGCAGTAAAACACTTGCCTACTAGAATGAAAGCTTCTCTATACTAACTAGTGAAGTTAAAATAGAAATGCTTGTATACTAATAATTGTAGATTGGTGAATGCATCTTTGAAGAGATTAGTTATTGGAATATCGGGTGCTAGTGGAGTCATCTATGCTATTAGACTATTGGAAAGATTAGCGGAAAGAAAAGATATTGAAACATATCTAATAACATCAAAAGCAGTTGAAAATATACTACTAGAAGAGGCGGGTATTACCACACAAAACCTTTCAACTCTTGTAACCGCATCATACAGTGAGAACGATCTGAATGCTCCTTTGAATAGCGGATCATTTCTTACAGATGGAATGATAATTGTACCATGCAGTTTAAAGACGCTAGCTGCAATAGCATTAGGATTGTCTAATAATGTAATTGCTAGAGTAGCTGAAGTCACCTTAAAAGAGAAGAGACCGTTAATATTAGTGCCTAGGGAAACGCCTTTAAGCTTAGCTGCATTACGTAACATGTATAGAGTATCTTTAAATGGAGCGGTAATGCTTCCAGCTATGCCTGCATTTTATCATAAGCCAAAAGACATTAATGAGTTAGTTGATTATATAATAGGTAAAATATTTGATCAACTTAAGCTGCATCATAATTTGTATCAGAGATGGAGAGAATCATAATAAAATGAGAAGCAATAGTTCTAACAGGTAATTATTGAATCATAGCTGGTACAACTAATAAGTATTTATATTGAAAATGAGATTAATAGTGTAAAATAGACTATTTTATTGACGATAATCTTTATAAGAAAGTAACTTAGCGATGTTAATTTGTAATTATATAGTCTTGAGGACGAGTTGAAATGGGTGACTATCAAATTCACTAATACCCCAATCAAGATAGATTTACAACAAGCGCGATCAAACCTGTTAACTTCTTCTAAGATAATGTTCTATGATACTACTCTTAGGGATGGAAACCAATCAGTTGGAATAAACTTTTCAAAGAATGATAAGATAAAAATTGCGAAAAAAATTGATGAGGTGGGTATTCACTATATTGAGGGAGGATGGCCAAACAAGACAAATCAAGTAGATACCGAATTCTTTCGTGAAATAAAAAATGAAAAAGTAGCTGCAAAGATTGCAGCGTTTACTCGAACAAGAAAAGCACATACATCCATCGCACAGGATAATGACTTGCAACTACTCTTAGATATACAACCTGACGTGCTAACAATTATGGTGAAAACATGGACTCTTCATGTTCAGAAAATTTTAGGAACCACATTAGACGAGAATATACTAATGGTCCGCGACACGGTTGAATACTTCATAAATCATGGATACCAAGTAGTTGTGGATGCTGAGCATTTCTTCGATGGATATAAAGCTAATAAGGACTACGCATTTCAGGTTCTTCAAACTGCCATAGATGCAGGAGCAAACGATATTATCTTATGTGATACCCGTGGAGTATCCAATCCTCTAGAAGTATATACCATTACTGCACAAGTTAAACAGGATATCAAATCTCCATTAGGAATACATGCGCATAATGACCTGGGATTAGCAGTTGCTAATAGCTTATTCTCAGTGCTGGGAGGAGCTACCCATATTCAAGGTACTATTGACGGTTTAGGTGAACGATGTGGGAATGCTGACCTTATCGAAGTTATTGGTAATCTGGAATGCAGCCTCAAAGTAGAAACTGGGATAGAGTTAACGAAACTTACTCCACTTTCACAATACATCTACGAGATAGCGAACATTCCTGAAAATAAGTATAAACCCTTTGTAGGAAAATTTGCCTTTACTCATAAAGGTGGAATTCACGGCCATGCAGTTCGCAAATTACCGCAAGCATATGAGGGGATAGATCCAACTATCTTTGGAAATAAAAGAGATATTACTGCATCTGCACAAGCAGGTATATCGAACATACTATCGAAAGCACATGAATTCGGATACGAATTAGATAAGAAATCACCGTACACGAAGAGAATATTAATTCGAATAAAGAATATGGAATCGAAGGGTTATAATTTCGAAAACGCAAATGCAAGCCTTCATCTCCTTTACGCCAGGGAATTAGGTGAAGATTTAGACTATTTTGATTTGCAGAATTGGAGAGCGTATGTTCTCTGTGAAGATAACATGGTCTCAGCTGAAAGCACAGTAAAAATTAAATTGAGTGAACGAAGCTTAATCACAGCAGGAGAAGGAAATGGACCGGTTAACGCTTTTGATAAAGCACTAAGAAAAGCATTACGTAGTCAATATCCAGAACTATCTCAAGTGAAACTAACGGGGTATAGGGTTCGTGAACTTGACGTAGAAGAAGGAACAGCGGCTGCTGTACGTGTATTTACCGAATTTAAAGCTGGTAATTTACGATGGTCTACAATTGGATTATCACCGAATATCTTGAAAGCAAGTGAAGAAGCTTTAACCGATGGTTATCGATACTATCTGTATG
>CAZAXO010000272.1:0-2775 GCA_964489085.1 uncultured Candidatus Bathyarchaeia archaeon | reverse complement strand
ATATAGATACTTAAGCTATAATAGTCTAGATTTGAAATTCAGAAATAATAAATATTACTGTGCTTTAAACGCGGTCTGTCCACTCTCGATTTTTTACCTCAATTTTTACTTTTTCGAGTTCTTTTAAAGCTCTCCCAAGGTGTTCTCCATAACGACGGATTGCTTCATCACCTTTCTCTTTGGTAGCTCTGAATGGGTTTCCTAGTAAACCTGTATCAGAAAAATCTCTGTGCTCCATTGGAAAAACAAAATAGCTATATCCTTCAAATTCTACACTTGGAGTTCCCCCGTCTTTTTTAATAAAGCTTTCTGGAAGATACTTGGGTGTCTTCGTCATTTCAGTTTTAACTGCTCGATCCATACGAACCCATTTTTCATTAACTGACATAACCTCAGCGGTCTCTAACTCACCGGAATGCCATCCAGGGGTCTCTTCAACTGGCCCCTCCATAAGATCCTCGATAATACCAAGATAGTTTTCAGCCCAAGGTTTGCAGATTCCGATTAAGGCGCCGGTATCATATTTTAGACTGCGCATAAGAGGATCGATGATCTTCATGTTAGAAGCATGACCGACGATAAGTATGATCTTGTTAAATCCATGGTGAATTAAGCTGCGACCAATATCATACATCATGTTACGCCAAGTTTCTGCGCGCACGGTGATAGTACCAAGACCTTGATTGGGTGGGCCCATATGATGTGGACTGTATCCAACCCAAAGCTGGGGAGTATATAAAACCTTGGCGTAGTCTGCTGCAACTTCTGTGATAGCCTCACAATTTATACTATCAGTTAGCAGAGGGCAATGATAAGAATGTTGTTCAAGACTAGCTACAGGCACCATCACAATATCTTTTTGCTTTAAGTATTCTTGAATATCGGGATAACCTAAATGTCCCATATTCCATGTTGGAAAATTAAGGCTCATTTTATATCATCTCTTAGATGTAGATTACGAGTTTATACTTATATTTATTATCTTCTGTTCTTTACTAAAATAGAATCTCAGAGCATATGCTTTAATCTCGTTTTCTTTAAATGAAAATTCTCTAAATAAATTCTCGTTTTTATTTTCATTGTCAAGGATCTCTAAAAATTTGTTCAGTTTATGATTAGTTATACTATCCAATAGTGTATTGATCGTGTTACTTATTTTAGGTGTTTCTTTTGTAAAGTAGAAGTAATCATAATCTTTTCCTGCTAACATCCAAATAATCGAACAGAGTTTCATCCATTTAATCCTATTAGAGACACTGAAATATTTCATTGTGGGATAACCGTTTATGAATTTTATATTTGTAAGAAATGAGGTAAAAGTGTTAAAGGTCTGTTCAGGAAATACATCTTTAAGGTGTCTCTCTTCATTTTTATCTATTTCAAGTATTTCCCAATATGCATTTTTCCTTTTCTCGTGTGTTAAATTCATCTGAGCACTAATAATGATGTCTCGTATTGTTCTCCTCTCTATCATGTAAAACATTCGATAGGCATAATCGAATAATTTCTTTCTTTCTGTGGTTGCAAGTGAAGCATCATATTTCGCATGAAGGAGAAATTGTCCTAAATCATCTAAATAGATCAGTGATTCTAATATCTCTTCTGAGTTCATCGTATCTGTTTCGGTAAAGTTTTCTCCTTGGAACTCTCCATCATCATTTACAATAACTGTAGGATTCCTTTCAGGAATATTCTGTTTTTTTGAATGTGCTTTGATTATTCTAACAGAATTATCTTCTGCTATTTTTGTTCCTGGGTATGGAATTGCAATGGATACAGGGATATGCTTCGTCATATGATTATAGGGTAACTTATCTCTTAGAAAAATGGCAGACTTTAATATGCTTCTCCAATCTTGCTTAGGAAGGCCAACTAACATATAAAAAGTTGTATTTATTTTAAGTAGTTCACACCAATCTCGCACCCTTCTCACCTCATCTAAGCTCATTTTTTTTCCAAGATAATCTAAAAGTTCCTGATCTCCTGTTTCTACTCCTATTTGAATAAATATTAATCCCGCATTCTTCATCCTTCTCAATAGAGTAAAATCCAGTTGATTAGCTCTTGCTTCTACAGTCCATTGAAATTTAAGACGTGATTGCTCTATTAATTCACAAAATCGTATGATTCTTAGGGTATTATTTAGAAAAGTCTCTTGTACCAGAGCAAATTTTCGAAAACCCTTTTCATGTAACTTCGCAATCTCTGAAAAGATATTCTCGGCGCTTCGTTCCCTAATCGATCCTTTATGAATTGCTTTCTGAGCACAAAATATGCAGTGATAGGGACAGCCGAATCCCCCAAAAATAAATACAAGATCTTCTCCATTTTTTTTAGTGTCATCCAAATCGTCTAAAAATAAATCAATACTATTGGAAGGAAAGGGATAATCATCAAGAGTGAAAAAATATTTTCTCTCAGAATTCTCTTGTATTTCTCCATTTTTATTTTTGTATACTATACCAGAGATAACTGAATAGTCTTCTTCCTCGAAAATACTGAGTCGCAGCGCAATCTCTGTGATAGTTTCTACGCCTTCACTTATAACAGCTACATTATATTCAGAATTTTGTAAAAAATCGTAGGGAAGAATAGAAACATGAGGCCCTCCTATCACTCTCAAAGCCTTAGGTAAAATCTTCTTTGCTGCAACACCTATCTCGTATGCTTCATCGAGCTGACTACTATTTGTAGTGACGCATATCATAAATGGATCAATTGCATAATGCCTTAGAAAGGTATCTAAATAAACTTTGATAGACTGATTTTCTGGTT
>CAZAXO010000271.1:0-2779 GCA_964489085.1 uncultured Candidatus Bathyarchaeia archaeon | reverse complement strand
AGCTAATATCGCACTCATTCCCTGTCCGTATTCAAGTTGTCCGCCTATAAACTTTAATGCTGTATCTGAAATGTAGTTTTTTTTAGCATCTTCGCTAAAGAATAGATTTCGTTTATCTAGTGACCAGAGACTTTGATGAACATGCATTCCAGAACCGTTAACACCAAAGAAAGGTTTAGGCATGAATGTCGCGATATACCCATTTCTGGCAGCAACACTTTTCACTAAGATTCTCATCGAAACGGTTCTATCTGCAGTTTCTAATGCTTCGTCATATTCGAAATCAATCTCATTCTGACCTAACGCTACTTCATGATGTGCTATCTCAATATCCACTCCAAAAGCTTCAGCTTCATCAGCTATTTCACGTCTCAACTCTTCGGTTAAATCGCCTGGATGAAGATCAAAATAACCACCAATATCGATAGGAGTAGGCTTCACATCTTCAGTTTCTTTAAGAATGAAAAACTCTAATTCAGGAGCACATTTAAAAACCATCCTAGCCTTCCTACATTCATTTAATGCTCTTTCGAGAGCGTATCTAGGATCTCCACTAAATCGCTCACCATCCGGAGAATAAATATCACAAATTAAACGACATGTCGTCTTACTTTCTGTTCTCCAGGGAATTATTGCAAAAGTAGATGGATCAGGAAAAAGAACCAGATCCGATTCTTCAATAGGACGATAACCAGTAACCGATGATCCATCAAAAGGTTGACCATCATCAAACACAGACTCTATACGTTTAGTACTAACTGAAAGACTTTTGGGAATTCCATTTACATCAGTAAATTGTAGTCGAACAAACTTAATAGCTTGTTTTTGAATTAGATTCACAACTTTCGTAACAGAACTCTTCCATTCACTATCTCTAAAATGCTGCAATACTATAGACACCTCTCAACAATCAGGATATTAGATTCAAACCACTTTTATCCATTACTATTCTCTAATAAATCGAAATTAATAGATCGGTATCATAAACACTGTTTTGTTATTAGGTAATAATGACTTATTAGTACTTAAATAATTTATGTGAAATCATCATAATATTTTCATAAAAATACAAAAATTTTCTTTTCTAAAGGTAATATTAACAATCATCTATGCAAAATCTGAATAGTGATAGAACAAGAATTTAGATAAAAATTTATTTAAAAAAGTAGTTTTATAACATACTACAAAGTACTATTTAAATTATATTAAAAATTCTTAAATGATAATACAAGCAAGGTGCTGTTCATGAATAATTGGAGACTCATTCCACTAAAGACGTATAATGCTGCTTTAAACATGGCTATTGATGAGACGCTTATAAAATCTGTATCTATGTATAATTCCCCTAATACAATCAGATTTTATCGGTGGAATCCTTCAGCAGTTTCGATAGGTTACTTCCAAAGTCTGAAAGATGAAGTTGATTTAGAGTCGTGTCATAGTATAGATGTAGATGTGGTTAGACGCATTACTGGGGGGGGAGCAGTATATCATGACTTTCATGGGGAAATTACGTATAGTATTATAGCTCGAGAAGAGGATTCGATAATACCTAAAGATATCATGGAGTCATATCAAATGTTATGTGGAGGAATTATTAATGGATTACAGATACTTGGATTAAATGCTGAATTTAAACCGATCAATGATATACTTATTAATGGTAGAAAGATTTCAGGTAATGCGCAAACACGACGTATGGGTTGTATCCTACAGCATGGTACAATCTTGGTAGATCTGAATATAGAAAAGATGTTTACGGTTCTAAAGGTTGGAGCTGTAAAAATAAGTGATAAGATGATACAAAATGTGAAAGAGCGGGTAACGTCCATCAGAAATGAACTCCCTAACTCCATAGATATACCTATCGTATACGAAGCTTTAGTTGATGGTTTTCAAAAAATGTTAGTAACACAGTTGCTAGAAGGAGATTTAACATCTACTGAAGCTGGAGAGGCACAGCAGATAGCAGGTAAATATGCAAGTGTCGATTGGCTTCATTTACGGTGATCTGAATTGGGAAAGTTTGAATTGAAAGCTCCTGGAGGAAAACTGCTTAAAGTAACTTGTGAAGCAGTGAATAAGGTGATACAATCTGTTAAAATTTCTGGTGATTTTTTCCTTCATCCAGAGGAATCAATAGTAATTCTAGAAAAAAATCTTGTTGGTGCTACTATTGATAAAGATAGTATTAGTAAGATCGTTGAAGAATTCGTTCAAAAAGGTAACATATTTATTGGTGTCGAAGCAGATCACATAGTTGAAGCAACGTTACATGCAGCGCAACTTGAATCAAACTAGTTTCATATCTCAACCACATTTTCTTTTCAATAGAAAGGTTTTTGCTTGTGCGAGTATTCTTCATCACTCAATACTTTTTAACATCTTAGTTAGCTTCAAGATCAGCGATTACAGATTCTCAAACCAAAGTTTGAGATAGTATCTTCACTTTCAGCTAACTGATATCAATAAAAGTACTAGATGAAGTTATCAAATTCGATGACTGCAGGGATAGTCGACATAACCTCTAATGAAATCGGAGATACTGATGGAAAACGAGTTGAAACATTAAAGAACATATTAATAGATGCACCATCAGAACATTCAGTATATCACGTTGATGATGCTACAGAAGCACTGAATGAGAGGCGAACAGATAGCAGTTCACCGATATTCGATGCAACGCTCTTCCCCATTGAGGAGAGACTGAAAAACCCAGAATATATGCCTGCTGATGAACTCCTCAAAGGGAAGACATGGCAATATTGCACCACAGGCT
>CAZAXO010000270.1:0-2809 GCA_964489085.1 uncultured Candidatus Bathyarchaeia archaeon | reverse complement strand
GTGTTAATACCCCAGAAACGTGTATTGTGGTACCTTCAA
Organism: uncultured Candidatus Bathyarchaeia archaeon; assembly: GCA_964489085.1. Lineage (GTDB taxonomy): Archaea > Thermoproteota > Bathyarchaeia > 40CM-2-53-6 > DTGE01 > CAZAXO01. The sequence goes on along the minus strand of CAZAXO010000270.1, from coordinate 2,770 downwards.
TTGATGAGGAGATCGAAAGGGTAAACGGCATTTTCTCTACATTAAGCGTAACTTGCGTGGAACGCGTTTTTCCTCCTCCAACAGCGTTTATAGTCAACGGATAACTGCCCTCAGGAGTCGATAAAGAGACCTCGATGGTGAGGGTGGAGGTGAAGGGTGGGATACCTGAAGGTGGATTGAATTGAGACGTAACACCACTTGGAGCTCCTGTAAGGGTTAAAGTCACGGGTTCATTGAAATTACCTAACGGCTTTATCTCTACTTGAAGACGTGCTGTCTCACTTTGTTTTACCGAGGTCGTCTCGGGGATTGCGATGACCTGGAAATCTTTTTCGTTGATGATCAATTCTAGAGTAGAGGTTCTAGTTACTCCTCCTCCAGTAGCGGTTACTGTTAAAGTATACGTCCCGGGAGACGATGCTGCTGCGGCGTCGATGGTGAGGGTGGAGGTGAAGGGAGGAGTTCCCGAGGGAGGTGAAAAAACGTAGGATATCTCGCTGGGTAAGCCTGAGAGGCTGAGGGAGGATAACTGAGCTGCACCACTCTCAAGGTTGATCGTTACACTATAGGAAGTTTTTTCACCCATAGTTACTGTCTGCGTCGATGGGGATATAGTGAGAGAAAAATCGAAGAGCGCCTCTACTATCACGGTTCCCGTCGCTGAACGTGTGATTCCCTTCGCGGATAACGTGAACGTGTAGGTGTAGGTTCCTGGTGGAGTATTATCAGATGTTTGTATAGCAAGTGTTCCTGTCTTGACAGTGGCTTTCATGCTTGAATCTAAACCTGAAATATCCCAGGTGAATTTGGTTCCTTTATAAGATGGATCACTATACGTGACAGCCCAGTTGAATTGTGTACTCTCCCCTTTTTTAACAGTTGCACTTGAGGGGGAAAGAGATAGAGTGAAATCGAATGGGGTCCTTTGGAGAACTTGAAAAGATGCGGATCCTTCATAGACATCATAAGTCAACCCAATAGTGACCTTTACCGTATAATAGCCGGGTACGACTGTTGCTCCACTGATAGTAGCGGTATAGGGTGCTCCTGTACCCATTATCGTTTTGGGGCCCCACGACGCAGATATAGGCCCGATAATATCTATTGTTATCGAATGATCGAGTCCAGCAAAAGTTTCAAAAGACACGCGTATAGGATCACCGGTATAATAGACGGGATCAGTCCAGACATCTATGGTCCCAAATGCTCTGGTTAGAGGAATCAAAGATGAGAATACTAAAATGAATAATAATCCATAAAATAATGAGACACGCGTAACAAGTCACCTACTAATGGTGCATATGTTTTTTAAGAATCCTCTATATAAAATTTTTTCCTCATGTTAATTAGCCATATTAAATTAATTAAAAGAAGTGATTGGAGGAGAGCGCCTTTCACTGAACAATAATATTTTTTCATCGTTGGGTACTGTGGGTGCAAACACACACAATTATTTTTCATGGTTAGGGGGAGATACCTCCCTATAACTCACTCTTATGGTAAATGCCAATTTAAATTAGCAAATATGAAAGAATGATCGACATGTATAGTCTTAGAAATACTTTTAAAATGATGATCTCGACTTATATAATACACGGACTTGTCTAACACATATCTACTGGATTCATCAGTGATACTTCGATATGAGCCACAGTATTATGATACATACATTGCTTTTAATTATAAGACCGTAACAACGGAGTATCTAACACACGAAGAATATAGAGTTTTAGAATATATATACCAACACTCTTCTAACCTTGATCAAATAAGCAGCTCTCTGAAGATCGATTATAGAAAATGTGAAAAATTTATCAATCGCTTGATTAAACGGGGATATATTATCCTTAAAAATTCCTCATCATATATTCAAACACCTTCAAGAATTAGTGTCGCTCCAATTCGATTTGAGAAATTTTCTCTCCCATTTTTATCAGCTCCGACATCTGTTGATATATTCATAACAAACCGATGTAATCATAATTGTATTCACTGTTTTTCGAGTAAGGAAGATAGTAACAATCGCACTAAGTCAATTGACATCTCTATTTCAGATTTGAATTCTCTCTTTAATCATATGGAGGAGATTGGAGTTTTAGAGATTCGACTTAATGGCGGTGAACCTTTTCTTCATCCCAATATCATTGATATATTCAAGATACTTCAGGGAAGACGATTTCGTAAAGTAGTCTTAACGAATGGATCATTTCTTGATAAGGATATGGTAGTTCTTTTGAAAGAATTCGAGATTACTCCAACTGTCTCTCTTGATGATTCTACTTCAGAGAATCATGATCGTTTTAGGAGAGCTAAAGGATCATTCCTTCGAACAATTGAAGCGTTAAAGCTTCTTAAACAGAATAATGTTACTTATGGAATAAATTGTTGTCTCCATAAAGAAAACTTGTATAAATATAGGGATGTAATCGAGCTTGCGATAAAATATGGAGCTTTTAGAATAGCATTCTTAGACCTCAAATATTCAGGAAGAATGAAAAAATATTCAACATGGATACCTTCATACCATGAATATGAAAAAATACTACCACAATTGATACTTGCGAAGATCAAGTATAGGAAGAAGATTGATGTTGCCTTAGGAGCTTTTCTTCACTGCTACCCTTTAAAAGAGACTGTAAAAGAGCTACAAAGAGGATATGTATCTTGTCAGGCAGGAATGAATTCATTATCAATTGATAGTACAGGATCAGTTTACCCATGTAATCTAGTTATCTCAGATCCCAGATGGTGTATGGGAAATATCGCCAAT
>CAZAXO010000269.1:0-2819 GCA_964489085.1 uncultured Candidatus Bathyarchaeia archaeon | reverse complement strand
GAACAGGGAATAGTCTTTTCAGTGAGCTCTGGTGATGTAGTAATTATCCCAGCGGGTATCGCCCATAAAATGTGGAAGCGAGTACAAATTTATGCGTGGTTGGAGCTTATCCTTTTGGTCAATATTATGATATGTGCTATGGAAAATCGGATGAGCGTCCTTTAGCTGATATAAAGATCTCTTCAGTTCTGTTACCTATTTTAGATCCGGTTTATGGATCAAAGGGTCCCCTTGTAGAGTATTGGTTAGAACTAGCTATTGGGTAACTGGTTATCTCCTCTAAACACTCGCGCGAAAAAGTTAGCTGTTTTTGAAATTTCATTGTTAAATAGGTGCCACATTCTAATGGAAATTACTTTTATTTGATACATAATTTAAGTACGTAGTTTTGTAGAGAATCACAGATTAACTGATATAACAGTGTTACATTTAAATATAACGATGTTATTTTTTTATATTGTAGTAAAAGAGTGGTGTTCTGAAATATGATAACTAATCAGATTCAGGTTCAAAAGTGTTTATGGTGTGGTAATCAATTACCTGAACATAGGATTTTACAAATATGTGAAGAGTGCAAGGAAGGTGCTCAGGAAGAACTTTCTAAGCTAATAAGTGCTGAGTCTTCCAATTTTATTCATCGCTAAAAAATATATTTACAAAAAATTAAAGATGAGGTCTTTAAGAGCTATGAGTGTGAGCTAGTTATTTTCATACAGCTAGCTAATTCAGGTCTTTAGCTAAGTACTATAATATGCTATTTATCAGTTAATTGAGAGCTTATTTATTATTTATGCTTTTTTTCGACTTTAATTGTACACTTTGTTGCAATGGCAGCAATTGCTCCTAAAGCTGCAAGCCATGGTGCAAGAATTACTCCTACTATACTCACTGTTGCTGGAATTTCAAGGAGAGTATTTCCTTCTTCGTTCTCAACGATTAATTTGGTAACATTTCCTTCATGTAGAATTTCTTTAACTCTCTTTATAAGATCATCTGATTTAACTTCAAATTCTTCTACTATTGTTCTTCCAGTAAATTTGCCGCAATTCGGGCAATATTTTGCGTTTTCTGGAAGTTCGGATTTGCATTTACTACAAGAAGCCATTTCCTCTGCCTCCTATTCAAATATGTGAAGGTGATTCCTATAGGCTTTTCGAAGAGATATTGAGAGAGTTTCTAGTTATCTAGGTTGTTTTTATGATAAAACATTTTGTAACTGATAATCTTAACGATTCTTTTTTATCTATTGTATAGTAACATTTATTTATAGAGAAAGGATAAAGCAGATTTCGATTTCAGTGAAAACAGATGAAAATATTATTTGTTTGTATAGGAAACGCATGTAGAAGTCCTATGGCTGAAGCGTTATTCAATCTTGAAGCTACCCTACGTCATAACGACTATGCTGCCAAAAGTGCGGGCGTTAGACCTTATACGCATGTTATTGATGAATCAGTGGAAACTATGAGAGAATTAGGAGTTGACATCAGTTTCCATAACCCTCAGAGAATCTCTTTTGAATTAATAGAATGGGCTGATAAGATAATTCTTTTAGATAAATCTGTGCACAGAGATCTAGTTAATATGACACAAAATGAAAGTGAAAAAATTATTATATGGGATACTGAAGATCCCTATCATACATCAAAGAAGAATTTTCGGAAAGTACGTGATTCTCTTCATAATAGAATAATTGAATTGTTCATTAATTAGTTAATGCATGATATCTTTAATGAAAAAATTGAATGATCACATAATTTTACGAGAATCTTCTCATATTTTTTAACAATACCTACTTAATTTTACTAGTTATAAACGGTTACTGGAACTCATTGTGTATTATTGTTAGAGTTGGATAACTCGTAACTTATTTTTTTGGGATAAGACTTATGTTCTGTTTTTTCTTCATGGTTCTATAGAGAATATTTAATTATTTAGCTTATTTTTTCTATTTTTTTTTATTATGTTGTTGAGTAAAAGCGTATAAAACAGTATTATTTGTATTAGTGTGTTACAGAGTTACAAGTGATGCATGATGAATGTGAAAGGACAATCAAAGAATAGCAACCAAATAAAAGAAAGTATAACACGCAATCGTCTACGAAGATATAACCCTGTAATTAAACTAAAAAAACACAGATACCTTGGACGAATAATACAGCTGCCGGAACTTATTTAAAAACATAAATAGAGTACAATAAACTTCCAATTTTTTTTTATTTTATGTACCCTACTTTTAATTTTAGTATCTTTCCTGAACTGAATAAATAAGTATTGTTACACTCTAAGATGCAATCTAAGATATTGATACTCTATCGACTCCAGATATTTTAAGAAATTGTGTAACTAATTCTCCAGGGATCTCTCCTTCGACGATTAAAGTCAATTTAGGTTCTGGATAAAGTTCCGGATCATCTACAAGTGCCTGTCGTATACTTAATCCTTTTTCAGAGATCAATGAAGCTGATTTTGACAGTATCCCAATCCCTCTTGGATCTTGAGGTGTGATCTCGATAACACTTAGATCTAAATATTTTGCAGCATCTTTTAATGAGAGACCTGCTGATCGAATATACGTGAAGATTTCTTGGAGCTTTGACTCTTTTTTTATCATTTTTATTGTTTCAACAACCGTTCTCCGATCGACTTTCGCAATTTTAGCTACTCTGGCTGAGGGCACTTCTAATTCATTACAAAATATTCGGTCATCTTTTATACATAATCCATATTCAACGAGAACTTTTGCAACTGCTAATCTTTCGGGGTATCCATTCATGTATTCACTTATTAAATTCCACATGAGTACCAAGTACATAAAA
>CAZAXO010000268.1:0-2832 GCA_964489085.1 uncultured Candidatus Bathyarchaeia archaeon | reverse complement strand
CCTGACGCTCCTGCGGCTGGGAAAGGAGTAGGAGTTTGGGGGGACCACTTTCATAGTCGTGAGGATTTATACACTCATTTTAAAGCGAATATACAATGTGGCCCTGTTATAGTTGAAGAAAAGATTGAAGGTGAAGAATCAAGTTTCCAAGCATTCTGTGATGGTGCACATCTCGTGCCTCTGCCTGATACAAGAGATTATAAGAGAGCTTTTGAGGGAGATCAAGGGCCAAATACTGGAGGAATGGGTTCTTATAAAGATGGGGGTGATTTACTTCCCTTTTTATCTGAGTATGATCGACAAAGAGAAGTTCAGGTGACTGAGCGACTTTTTCAGGCGTTAAAAGGGAGAGGATCGAATCCTAATATCATTGGGATTCCTTTTTACCTTGCCTTTATTCACAGTCGAGGTGGAGTGAAGATGTTAGAGATAAATAGTCGTCCAGGAGATCCTGAGATCATCAATATTCTTCCCTTATTTGAAGATGATTTTGTTGAGCTATGCTTTAAAATTTTGGATGGGAATCTACGAAAAATTCATTTACGAAGTCAAGCATCAGTTGTCATATATAAAGTTCCTTGTACCTATGCTGGATTTAAAGATGTTTACCCTGAACAAGTCGATAAACAACAAATTAATCTTCCCATCGACCTCAATGAAGCTAAACAATTAGCAGATAAAAATTCTGATAGAATGAGAATCTATCCCGCTTCTATGGAGATAAGGGATGATCAAGTATATCCTCTTAAATCACGTGCTATTTGTTCGGTAGGTATAGCTGATTCAATCCAATCTGCACGGGATACAGCATTAAATATTTTAACAACGGTAAAAGGTGGTGCTCTTTGGTACCGTACCGACATCGCTTCTCAAGAGAATATAGAAGAAAGCATAAATCATGTGAGGAGGCTGAAAGAGAATAGTTGAACTCGACAAGGTACCCCATATCAAGTGAATCTCATACTAGACTTTACATAACAGATTGTGAGGGACCTATATCTAAAAATGATAATGCTTTCGAGTTGACAAGTCACTTTATCCCCCAAGGTAACAAATTCTTTGCAAAAATCAGTAGATACGATGATGTTTTAGCTGATATAGTTAGGAGACCAGGGTATAAAGCAGGAAATACTCTAAAGTTGATTCTTCCATTCTTACAAGCTTATGGAGCAACCGATAACTCAATTACTGCATTTTCTCGAAGTAATGTTATGCTAGTTCCAGGAGCGAAAGAAACGCTCAGATTCCTTCAAGAGATAATGCCCAGTTATATCATCAGTACCAGTTATAGATATTATATAAAGGCTGTAAGTGAGATGATAGGATTCCCATTAGGAAACACCTACTCAACCGATGTTGAAATCGATCGATATAGTCTATCTACGGAAGAAGAAAAAATACTTAAAAAGTTTCTACATGAAATTGAGTCTATGCCTATACTTTCCCTCTCATCAAATACTTATGATGACTTACATGTAGAAGATAAGCAAGTATTAGAGAAACTTGATGAAATTTTCTTTGATAAGATTCCAGCGATGCAATGTGGCTGTATTCTAGAAGATGTAAATCCAATAGGAGGAGAAGAGAAAGCTAAAGCTGTTAAAGAGATAGTATCAGAGAATCATTGCGCGTTAGATGATGTAATCTATATCGGTGATAGCATTACTGATACTGCACCGTTAAAACTCGTAAAAGAAGCGGGTGGAATCGCTGTATCATTCAATGGTAATGAATATGCCATAAGAGAAGCTGAAATCGTCGTTATTTCAGGAACCAGTTATCCAGTATCAGCATTAGCCTATCTATTCAAGAAGGGAGGTACAGAACAAGTTCTTCAATCGGTTTCATCTTGGAAATATAATGAATTACAGAAGCGCCTTCCTTCTCAATTAATGAAGGTTTTAAAATCTGACAGTTCAGATATATCAATTGAAGTAACCAAACTAACCGAGAAGAATAAGATAGAACTTATTGAGAAGAGTAGTTCTATTAGAAACTTGGTGAGAGGAAAAGCAGCCGCATCTCTTGGGTGAAAAAATATGAATGATATTAAAATTGAAGATACCTATGCAGAAGCTTTTGATGGTATATATCTAAGAATAATTATCACCGCAGATGATGAAGAGATTGTGAAGAGAGCAGCTGACGATGCTACTGCAACGCCTTCTGTTGTGATAGGTAGAGTTGAAGGTGGTGTTGAAAAGCACCTTAAATCCACTGAGACTCCTGATAAAAGACCGGGTGCAATTATTCAGCTATGGGGGAGAATAGACCCTTCAAAACCTCTAAGTGAATCAATTAAAAAACTAGAATTGGAAGCATCATATAAAATAAGACAAGATATTCTCGTGAAACCATTCACATCTGTCTACGATGCCTCACTAAATCCTCTTTCATTTATTGATATGATGGAACGAGTAGGATACTGTGGCGACGGGTACCAGTGGATCGAGAACCTCAATAATAGAGAAGTCATTATCGTTCCTATCATGATTCCAGATTTTATCATAGAACGACGTATAGGATATAGTAGAGGGATAATGGGAGCTAATTTCTGGTATCTATGCACCTCAAGGAAGGCTGTAACCGAGGCAGGTAATAAAGCTCTCAAAGCAATATCTACGGTTAAAGGTGTTGTTACCCCCTTTGATATATGCTCGGCGGGTTCGAAACCTGAAACAAAATATCCTTGGATAGGACCATCTACCAATCATTGGTTTTGCCCCTCCCTTAAAGGGAAGGGGGGATTCACATCTAAAGTTTCACAGGGAGTAAAATACATCCCTGAGATAGTGATAAATGGAATCTCATTAGAAGCAGTTAATGAAGCCA
>CAZAXO010000267.1:0-2837 GCA_964489085.1 uncultured Candidatus Bathyarchaeia archaeon | reverse complement strand
TCGTTTAGTTTTAATGATTAACACATTTTTATTTGGTTTTATTCCCATGCATGTTTCCACAATTACCTTTGCTCCTTCACTTAAAGTCATTTATTAATCACAAAAATTATAGAATTCAAGAAATAATTATCTCATAGATATTCTTTATGATTTAATTAAATTTCTTTATAAATGATAGATTGTTTAGATTATATTTAAATTAACTATGTAGATTTATTCTCATCCTCATTTAAAATCCGATTTTATAGTTCTTCTTTATACATGTTTATACTTAGTATTAACAGAAATCCTAAGATTAATATGAACGTTAACCACTCAAAAATTGTCGCATAAGGGTAGTGAATGATACGTAATAAGAATATATATGCTATACACAATACAAAAGCAATGATAGCAATTATTGAAATACGTTTCCAATAAGAAGGGTGATTTCTTAAACCGACAATGGCGAGTAGTATTACCAATTCAATACATATGAAATTTATTAGACTCCAAAACTCATGTTCCACAGGAGCGATATTGGTTGGATAAATTCCAATCATTACCATCGAGAAACTATTGAATATTCCAATTATTTGTATAGCAATTATTGATTTTTTTACAGATGACTGAGATTTATACCATTTTTTTATACCAAGAATAAATGGAATTAATGCGATGCTCATTAAAAATAGGGATATGGGGAATAGAAACCAACCATTGGGATTTTTCGTGGTATGTCCTAAGGAAGAAACCGAGTTTATAAAAGGCGAATATCCAGGATATAAAAAGGCAGCCGGAATTAAAAGTGAATAATAAAAGATATTCGTTAATATAACAGATATAAGATATAGGGGTAGTTTTTTTATTGTTTTACTCATACTAATGTAACAATTGATTTTAGATGCATTCTCTAAATTTTGGATGTTAATAAATTTTTTTATATGCTCAGACATTAAGGATTAAAGCCCGAATTAAAATAAAAGAAAAGTCAGAAAACATAGATATTTGGGCAGAAATCGTAAAACTCCATGATTTAAAGGCTTAAAAAGAGTTTTCCCGATAGATATTTAGTATTTCTCATTTTGTTATCTTGATTATTAATCGACAATCTTTTTATATCTCGTTCTCATTAATAATTATTAACTTAATAATTTACAGAGTTGATATTATGCATAAACACTCTTCTTGGTTCGGAATATTGTTGCTTTTTCTTATTTTATCTCCAATATTTCTCTCTCACGATTATTCTACATCTACTACTTCACCTAGAGGAGCAGAGGATAAGGTAACGTTAAAGTCGTCTGCTTCAACCGTAACAAAAGTATGGACTAATTATAATAGCATGAAATGTGTTTCTTTATCGGCTAACGGGAGTTACATTGCTGCTGCTGCTACTTTTCATCTGTATTTTTTTAATAACACAAATAACAATAGTATGTGGGAATATGATTCTGGGAGTAAAAATTTTTATAGCTTAGCTCTTTCTGAAAACGCCCAGTATGTCGCGTGTGGCTTTACTGATGGAACTCTTATGCTATTCAACACCTCAAAAACGAACCCAAAAATCCCTATTTGGACTTACGACATCGGAGATGGCGCTATCCGAAAAATAGCCATCTCCGCGAACGGGTCGTATATCGCGGCGGTTTCTGCCAGTAGTGACCATTCGGCTTATTTGTTTAACTCAACCAAACCCGTAGGAGCTAAGGAGTATTTATGGCGATATAATTTAGGTGTACAAACCCGTGGTTTAGATATTACTAATAACGGTACTGTTGTAGTTGGAAGCACTGACAATAATGTCTATTTGTTCAATAGCTCATATAGCGCTTCAAAAGTCCCGATATGGAGTTATACCGCCCCGATGGACGTGAACTCTGTCTCTATTTCCGAGGATGGCTATTACATTGCCGTAGGAGCTGGAAACAATGACGCTTATGGTAGTGTCTATCTACTTAACAGCACTTTTACCGCCCCAAAATCTTATATTTGGAATCACACTACAGCAGTTAATATTATAGCTGTAGAAATTTCCAATGACGGGAGCACGATCGTAGCTGGGAGTGATTACTGGTTCGGAACAGGAGATAGTTCAGTTTATTGTTTTACCACTTCAAACCACGAACCACTATGGAAGTACACGGAACATACAGGAATCTGGTATTTTGAAGACATCTCTATTACGGAAGATGGAGCATATATTTTAGCAGGAGATTATTATGATACGTCAGTACTATTATTTGATAACATCGCTTCTGTGGCAAAAACCCCACTCTGGAGATCGGTCGGTAGCGTTTCTGATATAGACATGTCTCTCGATGGCAAGTACTTTGCGATTATACAAGCTCCTACGTACAATTTAACGCTCTATAAGCATGGATTTGGCAATGGAATAACGAAATTCCCAGGTGCGGGCGACGACGATGATGATGGCGAAGATAACGTTAATGACACGGGAGTTATAGTTTTAATCGTGATTATTATTATTGTTTGTGTTGGTGGAGTTGTCGTTGTCATTATTGTCTTAATTAAAAAAGGAATAATAGATATAACTAAACTTAAGAGAGGATAACCTCGAGATAACTTATTTTTATTTTAATTTTTTTCTAATTTTTTTTCTTTTATACTGATAATCTTTAGCATTTATGAAAAACTTCAAAAAAAATAGTAAAGAGAAATAAAAAATATTTTAGGTTCCTTCTTCGAATCCATGAATATAATTATATTGTTCTTCTGTTAGTGTGTCAATCTCAATGCCCATAGATTTTAACTTAAGGAAACCAACCTTATCATCAATATCTTCAGGAACTTCTATAATTCCTGGTTTTAATGAATCCTTATTCTTAACGATATAC
>CAZAXO010000266.1:0-2842 GCA_964489085.1 uncultured Candidatus Bathyarchaeia archaeon | reverse complement strand
GCGATCGTTGCCCAAAATAATATTGTAATAAGAGCATAAAGATATGCACTGGTCTGTCTCTTCATGTTAACAGGTTCACTCTTTAGTTATATAAATCTGGCTAGCCTCATCAACAATTTAGAGTTTCTGTCTTGTTATGTCTTAACATAAATTAACCTACTAAAACTTGTAACTTTTTTATTATTTCTATTTTTTCCAACAACATCAAGATAATGATCTAATAATCTCCTAAATCTATAATCTAAAATATTTCCTAGATCTTCTATACCTAACTCGCAAATCAAAGGTTTATTATTAAAAGAACAAAATTTTATCAAGGTAAATTATATGTTCATATAAATTACATATCTGACAATGAAATAAATCCTTGTCCAACACTTACTAGTGATGGTTCAGTTATAGCTATACAAACAAAAATTCCTAGGAATTAACTGGATTCTACAGCCAATGGAATAATTATAAAGCCAGTACTCCATGGATAATGAAGGTAGAAGGAAAATATCCTTTTCCGAAAATAGAAATCGAAGGTTATGAAGCTGTATCAGTTTTAGTCTCATCATTAGATTCGGACGAGCTATTTATACAATATGAATATGGCATTTCAATTTCCGTTCTTCCAGATACAGTAAATACCTGAATGTTCTTTTTTGCAGATAATAGTAAAAACAGTGGGCGAATAAAGTGGTATAATGAGCCAATGCTAAATATAGGTGAATTAAATACATACGGTTACGCGAGTTTCCCAATTGGGATACCAGAATTTTCAACTGTCACAGGTATCCTATCAGCTACCGCACTTGTAGCGTTACTTGGTAAACAATATCTAACCAGTAAAATATAGATTGGGTCGAAACTTCTTCAATAACTAAATAAACCCGCTTTCACACCTCCTTTATCACGTTTTGAGAAATTCATGAATGGTTTTTCGGTTGTATTAGTTGACTTGATACGATCTAGTTTTAAATATCATTATAACAGTGTTTTCTGTTTTAAGGATTTGATTAAGCTATGCGATAACTGTAATGAGCCTAATCCAAGGGAAAACACGCGCTGTAAGAAGTGTAACAAGCAATTACCAGGTACTGTTATTTATCCTTACTCAAATTTAAAGGAAAAGAAAGGTGATTGGCTCGTAAACACCCTCAGAAAATATAAAAAAAACTAACGGATTCTCCTCCGCAGAAGACAAGTAACACGGTTTTCAGGGCACCTCGAGCCAGGTTAGCTAATAAACTCTGAGAGAGGGATTTCACTTTGAGCGATGAGATTCTGTTTTCATGCTTAAGGACTCCTTATCGAAATGTTTAATACTAACTAGCGAATGCATGAGAGCGGAAATAATCGTTACTGTTACCGTAGAGTACTTTTACGGTTCGCCGTGAATAATACTTTATAGGACAGAACGGTTGTTTCCACTTCTCTCTAATATAATCAATTAGTTACTTAGTAAATACAGTGCTTTTACATGCGTGAGATATAGCATCGTATCTTCGTGAAAATTAATATACCTAATTGAATTTTGATAGAATTTTCAATAATTATTTGATTACTTTTAAAAAGGGAAATAAGTAAAAAATAATTTTGAAGAGTCTTTTACTAAATAGTTATTACATAAAAAATATATAATTAAATGTTAAGTGATTTTATTTAGGAGTTTTTGTAGTTGTCCTCCTTGCTCTTTTAACCAATTATATAAGATCACAATATCAATATTGATATTGAAGTCGATAACTCCGAGATCTAAATATGGCTGTGCCTCTTTTACATTATCTATTTCGGCTCTCGGCTTAACATCAAATTTCAATGCCATCTTAATCATTTTCTTTTCTACTTCTCTTACCTTGGCATGATAGACTTGTTCGGGAGCATTAATGCTCATTGAATAGTCACAGGGTCCAAACTGTACCATATCGACTCCTTCAACTGAGAGAATTTCTTCAAGATTATCTATAGCACTTTTTTTTTCAATCATAAAGGCGATTACAACATCATCGCAATATTTAACGAACTCTGACGTTCCTCCTTTTAACAGGTAGCCACCTACTCTCCGCATTGAACAGCCATTCCAACCTTTCGGCTCAGCTCGCACTGCACGAACCGCTTCTTCAGCATCATTTACATCACGAATATCTGCAAATAAGACATTTTGTATTCCTGACCCTATCGCTCGCTGTGCGATAAATGTGCGTGGTTCAGCATCGATCTTTATCATTGTAGACATGTTAAATAACTCAGATGCTCTCCCCATTTCATCTAATGCATATAAACTATAAGGAGCATATTCCCCTGAAAATTCAACATAGTCAATAGTTCCTGTATGGCCAATAACCTCTATAATACCTGGCCAAGAACTCAATATACGCGTTCCAATTGACGGTTTTCCTTGACGCATTAGTTCTCTAAGCTTGTTTTTTCTTAAAACAGACAACTTACCTCATTAACAATACGTTTTTTAAATATCATATTAAGATTTCTATGTACTAAGAGGGATTATGAAACTATGAAGACCATAAAATTTCAAAAACTAATCACTATCGCATTTGAACTTTTAAAAAATGCTGGAGCTTCTGATGAAGAGGCTGCAGTTGTATCAGAATCATTAGTTAACGCGAATTTGGCTGGTGTTGACTCGCATGGTATTATTCGCATTATAGAATATTTAGATCTAATTGATAAAGGAGAAATAGTTTTAGGTTCTCGCATTAAAAAAGTATTTGAGACCCCAGTTACTTGTCGGATCGATGGGAATTGGGGATTTGGTCAACTGGTTGCAACGAAGGCTGTTGACTTAGCTGTCGAAAAAGCTGCTGATAATTTTCTAAGTTCAGTAAGTGTCCTTAAC
>CAZAXO010000265.1:0-2869 GCA_964489085.1 uncultured Candidatus Bathyarchaeia archaeon | reverse complement strand
CTCTGAACTTATTGATATCATTTCAATTGAGGCCCGAGAGAAGTATCCACTTAATCTATTAAGCGAGATTGATACCACAAATAAGAATCCTAAAGAAGTGATGAATATTCTAATAGCTACGCTAACAAATAAAGGTACTACCCTAGGAAAGATTGATTGGATTGCCAATATGACGAAAGAAAAAAAAATAGATAAGTTGTTGAGAACAATTGAGCAGAGTAGACTATAATAAATTTCTGATTATATTATGTAATAAATGCAAAAGATCATTGCTAGCTAAAGATAACAATAAAACTCGGAGCTGTCCCTACTGTGGCAATCATATTAAAATAACACAGTTAGTTATTCTTGCTTCTGCAAATAATGGTATTACAGCAAAAAAAATGATAGCACATTACAAAAATAGATCTTGAAATATGAAAAAGGAGAGAATAAACAAATACTATAATAACACCCATCCGTATCAATAAACATCAAAAATTACTGAGAGAAGTGAAAGAATAAGATGTCAAGCCTTATTGAAAGAAAATTTATGGAAGAATTATCTCACCTGCTCCAACAGAACATTAAATTAACAATTACTTCGGGAAAAACCTATACAGGCCAACTTACTGGTATTGATCCAAAAACATTGAATTTATGTTTAACTGATGCTCAAAATGAAGAAGGAAAAAAGATATTTAAAATGTTAATCTCAGGCCGATCGGTTTTGCAAATCGAAGGAGTTGAGAAGCCATTTGATTTAGCTGGTTTAGCAAACAGGTTAGAGCGTGTCTTCCCTCGTATGGTTAAACTTCATCAAGATATTGGAGTGATTGTTGTTATGGATAAAATTAGAGTATCTGAGAAAGGTATTATAGAAGGGGAAGGACCCGCAGCAGAGAGAGTAACCAAAGTCTACGAAGAATTTACTCGATAAGATAGGTACGATCGATCACATATGTTAGGCGATTTTACCCTCAAAGCTAAAGATCTCATGGGTAGAATTGGGGTACTTGAAACAAAATCTGGTAAACTTGAAACTCCTCACTTTTTTCCAGTAATAGATCCACAATTACAAGGTATTTCACCATCATTTATGAATAAATCTATGAAACATAACGGTGTGATGACCAATGCTTACCTTCTAAAAAGACATTTTGAGGTTCTGAATTTAGAAGTTACTGATATTCACTCGTATTTAGATTATAACCAAATTATTGCTACTGATTCTGGAGCCTATCAAATACTAATGTATGGCAAAGTAGCCCTTGATCCTTTGGAAATTATCGAATTCCAAAACAAAATAAATACTGATATAGGAGTCATTTTGGATGTCCCTACTGGCCTGACATCAGATAGGCTTGAAGCAGAGTTTACTGTTAAAGAAACTCTACGACGTGCTGAAGCATCTTTAGAACAATTAAATCCTCAGACATTATGGATAGGACCAATTCAAGGCGGATTACATAATGATCTCATCAGCTTATCTACTCAGGAAATGGTTAAGTACCCTTTTCAAATCTATGGTCTTGGAAGTCCAACACCTCTCCTTGAACGTTACATGTTTGATCATATGCTTTCGATGGTGATTCTTGTAAAGAGGGATCTTCCCTCTGATAAACCCCTTCATTTATTTGGGGCGGGGCATCCTATAGTTTTTCCGTTAATTGTAGCATGTGGAGTTGATAGTTTTGATTCTGCTGCGTATATTCTCTATGCGAAGAATGGACGATATATGACAAGAGATGGGAGTATTAAAATTGCAGAAATGGAGTATTTCCCCTGTTCATGTAGACAATGTACACAATTCACTCCAAAAGAAGTATGCGATATGGAGAAGGTTACCCAAATTCAAATACTTGCTGAACATAATTTATGGGTTTGTCTTCAAGAAGTAAGAAGAGTTAAAGAAGCAATATGGGAAGGAAGGCTATGGGAGTTAATGCAAACTCGAGCTTTCAGTCATCCAAAACTACATACTGCATTCAAAACTCTCAAGAACTATAGCAAAGAAATTGAATGCTTATCTCCTGTAATAAAGAAGAAAGGTTTATTTACATATTCCAAAATGGATTTATATCGTCCCGAAGTAATTAGGCACCAGCATCGCTTTTTTTCTCGATGTTACTTAGAAGAAAAGTCGATGGTGATTTTCTGTCCATTAGCTATTAACCTTCCAAAGAAAATATCGCATAATTTGGGTAATATTATGCATAACTATACTCGATCATCTAATGTTCAAGTCATCTATTATAATTTTCCATATGGCATTATTCCAATAGAGTTGGAAGATGTTTACCCACTTGGTCAAACAGAAATGTCATTTCCAATTGAAGACGACTCGAAAGAAACTATTTCTGCCTCAATTTTGAGATATTTACGTAGAAGTAAGTACAAGCAACTAATTTTTATTTATGATAGATCCTTACTTACAAAATCATTGATTGATAGACTAAAAAACACCTCCTATATTATACTATTTGATATGGATTCTCCTAACTTCATTAGAGATTTGAAGAAGCTTACAACAAAATTGTTTTTACACTAATTAATTGACTACTTATGCTCTTGAGTAAATTGAAAAATGATTTGAAGATTATTATCTATTATCCCATATATCTCGATATTGTTTATACGTATACTCCGCCCCCTTCTTTCGCTGTTTTCATTTTCTGTTCAATTGCAAGTTCTATTTCTTTAGCATCATCCTCTAGTTCTTTGACGTTGATTGAAAGATTATACATATCAGAAACATATTTTAAAGCTGAAGCTGCTGCTCTTGGATCAGCTCTTTCAGCTGAGGCATATGGTAGTAATGCTAAAGCTGGGAATTCATGGAATTCAAATTCATTCAATAAAGCAGCAAGTGGTCGGTAAACATATAATC
>CAZAXO010000264.1:0-2877 GCA_964489085.1 uncultured Candidatus Bathyarchaeia archaeon | reverse complement strand
AAGGAATAGTATTATACAAAGATAAAGAAAAAAGAATGTAAGGGAAAACGTCATGAATAGAAAAATAGTATTAGTTTCGATAATTGGTGGAATAGTAGTTACTCTTGTAACGGGTTTGATCCCCAATAGGTCTTCAATGATGCTAGGTGCAACCCATTATGGGTATCCGTTGGCTTGGTTCATTCGACTTATTATAGCACCTGAATATTTTCCTTGGCGTGTTAATGCGTTAAATCTGATCGGTGACCTAGTCTTTTGGACAATTATTGTTGGAATAATACTTTTCATCATCGAACGAGTGCGGAAATAGTTTATTTATATTAGTATAGTCTAAAGAAAATCATTAGATCACCAGAGAGTGCTATAGAAAGAAATCGGTTCCTTAAAAGAGAAGAGATCTGATCTTAAAGTTCATCTTTCACTCCCGCACCAGAATGCTAGCGTATAAGTTAAACTGTTAAGATATTGATTAAGATGCTATTAAAAGTCGTTAATCTAAAGATATATTTCTTGGCATGCTGTATCGCTTTGACGGTATCTTTTTGAAATCCATTCTAATAGGGGGATTATTGCTCTCCTCAATTCTTTTCCATCAGGTGTTAGTGAGTATTCAACTCGTGGAGGTATCTCATTAAAGGATTCTCGTGTGATGAGTTTTCCTTTCTCCAGCACTTTTAAGAGATCTGACAATGTTTTTGGGCTTATACCTTGAATGTTCTTCATTAAATCGTTGTATCGGAGTCTTTGGTGATTTCCAAGAGTCGTGATAACGAGGAGAGCCCACTTCTTACCTAACGTGTTTAGTACACTCTTAAGTCCATAAAGACATGCTCCTGAACATTCTTCACTACATTCGTTTCGCATAGTAACTTACCCACTATAAACTTTATAGTTTAAATACTATAAAAAGTATAGCAATAAACGATGTAAAATGGATAAGAAATTAAAATGTCAGCATCCAGAGAAACTGAAGGGAACCCCTAAAGAATGTTCTCCAGAACAAATTGCAAAATGCCATCCAAACCTAAGAGGGCATCCCTGCACCGAAAACAAATAGAAACCTAGTTTCCTGTTTCGCGTTGTGCGGGGGGAGAAATTCACGGTACGGTTCTTGATTATGTTTGTTGACTTGATTCGGGTATAAGTTTAAATATTATTATAACAGTGTTATAGATTGCAATTAAGGAATTGAATAATAATGAGTGTTAAAAGAGAGAAACATTCTGGGCATGAGAAACACCTATGTAAAATGATTGTTGGTGATCAAGCAACAGTAGAAGAAGTTAAACCTTTAATTACAAATCCAAAATATATTTGCCATACATGTAAACGAGTAGCAAATCAAGCTGAGAATCTCTGCTTTCCAGATCCTCTTTCCGAGAAAGACGTGCAGACCTGGTAGCCTGAAGTAATATGTAACCATATTTAGCTAGCTAGACTACTGGATTCTCTTAAAGCATCAACAACATACATAGTATACAATAGAATATAGAGAGAGATTCATTTTTTGCAAAAATATTTTTTTACAAGTATTTTACTATGTTATTCAGGGTTAAATTGGAAAGCATACCTTTTAATTGTAAAGAATGTGGTGAACGATTTCTTATACATTCCCCTGATGATTCCTACACTCATCTCAATCTTCAGAAGATAGCAGATGCAATTAGGAAAATATATCAATGTAGGCATCACCATGAAAATGTTATATATTGGATGAAAAAATAATTCTTAAATCTCATAAGAACCTGCAGAAAACAATGAGTAGCAGAGCAGATTTAAACCCCTCACTTCTAGCTAGCTCAGGCTATTTTTGAGATTTCATGGAGTTTATTAATATAACACCGAAGTTTATATAACAATGTAATAATATATATGCGAAGGAGAAGGGGATATTTCCTTTCATCAAATCTTTACCCCATTGAATTTCTCTAGCTATACGCCCATTGATCTCTTCTCCTTCTCTGCACCCCTAAACAGTTTTACGTTCCTTTTAATTATAACAGCGTTAAGTTTATATTTAACAATAGACTATATATATTATGGAAGTAATCGTCAATAGTTTCTTGTTGAACTTAACGGTTAGCCGTTAATGGTTTTCAATGAGAGACAGCGTTTGCTTCCACTTCTCTAAGTTACTAGTTAGCTAGTCTAGCCTTAAACGGGGAATTGAGAAGATTAAAGACCATATATAGTCGATTACAAATCCTCCTTCTAAGTAATACTCAACAAATTCACCTCCGCAACACCATGAAAAACCTTATCTCGATTCTCCGGAGGAGACTTAATTCTAGCTAGTATAATAATTCTTTTCGCCTTATAATTCGATTACAGTTTTCTTTCTGTTTTCTTTTGATAAGCAGTGTTTGTATTGATGGATTTCCTCTAGTACTCTGGTTAGTTCTCCACCGGTTTTCATCCATGATGGTAGGCAATAAAATGAGATCCTAAAACCAGAAACCTTAACCAACAATCCTATAGAGTAAGTACTGTCCACATAATATTTTCGTTATTCATTTAGAATCATTATCAGAAAGCAACAAAAGTAAGTGCTATTTCAGATTTAGAAATTTCACATTTAATACTCTTCATTATTCTTATATACTAATTTACTATATTTATTATTCATCATAAGAATCCATATATCTTAAGATAGTGGTGGATAATATGAAAGTTTCTAATGAATTATTAGATCTACTGAATAAAGCAATTGCGAGAGAATTACAAGTTTCGATTCAATATATGTGGCAACATGTCCTCTGGAGTGGAGTGAAGGGATTTGCGGTTAAAGATGAACTGAAGAGTATATCTATTACTGAGATGAAGCATGCTGAAGAGATTGCTGAGAGACTAGCATATCTTGGCGGTACACCTACAACG
>CAZAXO010000263.1:0-2898 GCA_964489085.1 uncultured Candidatus Bathyarchaeia archaeon | reverse complement strand
ATCTTATGGATAAATTACTAAGAAACATTGGAAATAAAGAAACCTATGGTCCAACTGACATTCCATATGTATTTACAAAAAGTGACCTCCTTATAGCCTTCTCTGGTAGTGGGACAACAACTTATACTCTCGAAACGGCAAGGATCGCAAGAGAAGCGGAGGCTAAAGTAATAAGCATCACTTCAAAACCAGAGTCACCCTTAGGTATTCTATCAAATATGATTGTTACGATTCCTGGGAAGACCGAGTTTGGTCACAGTGAAGATTACCATGGAAGACAACTCTCAGGGGTTGCTCATTCTCCTCTTACACCACTAGGAACACTCTTCGAGTTGCGATCCCTCATTTTAACGCTTTCATTAGTAGACAGTTTTAAACATGGCAATGTTCGATCCTCATACAATGAGCTGTGCATGTTATTGAGAGGATACCTCCCATCTGAAGATGAATTTCATCAGCTCTATAAGTTACTGCCGAGACCTAAATCGGAGAGAAACTCATCGGAGGGAAAAATTGTTGTGATTGGCGAGGGATTCTCAGGTGTCGTTGGAAAATTCTTCGTCACTAGGCTTCGCCACTGCGCTAAGGAAAGTGAGGAGAGAGAATGTTACTTCTTTACCGATAAGGGAAGCATCTCAGTTAAACAGGGAGATATGACGCTATTTATATCAGGCTCTGGAGAAAACATTCCTGCTCTTTTATCAGAGAAAGCAAAAAAGAAAGGAACATCTGTTGCTGCAATCACATCAAATCCTCATTCTACCCTTGCTGAAAACGCTGACGTCACAATTGTAATTCCAGGAAGGGAAGTAGAGAAGATTAGGGGGTTGAGAAGTAGTTATCTTCCTAGAGATCCTCGAAAGTCTATCTTCGAGCTTCGAACCCTACTATCATTGGAAAGTTTTATTCATTTTCTAGCTGAGAAAGATGGTATCTCTGAAGCAGATATGAGATTTAAACATTCAGATTTCACCTAATCGGTTAATCTACGTGCACTTCTAACATTAGACTTGATTTATCATTAAGATGATCAAGAGATTCATCTACAACTTTGTTTTTCACCATGATCATCATATATTATTATATTCCCCTCTATAATAATATACAATAAGTAATGATGGAAAACAGTAAAACTATTAAAACAATAGGATTACTCTCGTTTTACTAATAACTTTATTACTCATTTATCGAGAATAGAAGCTATATAATGGATATAGTAGCTAACTAGATTTGAGGTGAGTAGGTGTGATTGAAGTTCCTTTATCGAAAGCGGTGAGGATTATATCACCAAGAGTAACAGCTTTAGTGAATACATTAGATGAGAAGGGGGAATTGAATTCATCGCCCTATTCGTGGATCTTCCCTCTCAGTTTCAATCCTCCATTTGTGGGAGTGGGAATAGGTGGTAAACAAAAGTATACCTATATCAATTCAAAAAGAACCGGTGAGTTCGTTATTTGTATTGTCTCTATAGATTTTGGCCAACATGCTGTTAATTGTGAACATGACCATAGTCCAGGAGATAGACTCTGGAATGAGCAGGGCTTACATATTAAGGAGTCAAAAAAAGTCAATGTTCCTCGAATAAAAGAGTCAAAGGCCTTTTTAGAATGTAAGGTGAATCAATTCGTTGAATTACCAGGTGATCATGAGATTCTTGTAGGCGAAGTCGTATACGCTGAATCAGAAGAAAAATTAGATACAATTAAGCCATTACTCCATGATTCGGGTGAGCACTTTAGAACCATAGGAAGCGAGATTATTCTACAGAGAGAGTAATCACAGCAGAACAAAGAGTATGTGATAACACTGGTTATGTATAGTTTTTTTAGGATGTAGTGAATTTATTGTCTGAAGAAGCTGAAGATGACTTAGCAAAGAGAGGATTTAAAAAAATAGTTTCCAAGTATAGTGGTCGTTGTTCGATGTGCAACCAAAGATATGATGAAGGTGAAGAAATATATTGGACAAATCTTCCTCAAACAACAGTTTATTGCTCTCGCTGTTATGGTTCAAGTCTGAAGAAAGAAATTCAATGCCCAGAATGTGGACACACCTTTTGGATTTAAGATTAAACCTATAATTATCTTCAACAGTCTTCTTAGTGCTATAACATACTAAAAAACGTATCCTAGACATAATTCACTTTAGTTCAGTAGGTAGATAAGCGTTTCATCGTATAATTGTAAGGAACAAGGTTTAATAGAGCCAGTACCTGTAATGGATGAATAGTTGTCGTCTTCCAAAAGAGATTATTTAGAATGAAACAAATCTTATGGAGCAAATAAATTTGAGCTTGTATGGGAGAAAACATAGTTCTATGGTTCAACTCATAAGCACAAAATCATATGCTCCGGTAAGAGCGGGGCGTTAAAATTGAGGACTTCATGGCGACGTTCACCAGACAGACGAGGACGGCAATCATACGATGCTAAGAGTCTAGAGTATCTCATCTATCTTTCACATATACATAAAATTAATTCCTACGAGCTTTTACAAAGTTTTACAGAGGCAAAAAATAAAAAAACGGCTATATGCGGCCCTTTAAAGATTAATCTACGTAAAAAAGAAGAGGATTACATGGTTTTTCTAATTACAAAAGATTCAAAAATAGTCGCTCAGATAAGGATGAGAAATGAATTATGTGAAAACTCTGATAAACTTCTCAACCTCTATACTATGCTAGTCAATGATTTCCCGCCCCTTAATCATTAATATTACTGTTCCATCATTGTAAAAAGCTACTGTAGACGTTAAAGAGATTGTTACGATCACCCTATCAAAAGGTGCAAAGCAGTAAGGTGTAGTTGACGAATCAACCCTGAAAAAGATACGTATAACTCATTTCCACCAATTTCTTTATATTGTCTTATTTTATCATTTGCAATAGGGAACTTT
>CAZAXO010000262.1:0-2924 GCA_964489085.1 uncultured Candidatus Bathyarchaeia archaeon | reverse complement strand
CTCATATCTTATGTGGGAAGATGGATACCCATTCCTTCTTCAATGGAGATGGATTTCTCCAGAAAGTGAAGTAATTCAGACACTTGAGAAGAAGATTAATTGGAGTGGATCTGGATGGGCTTGGAGTAAATTATTGATATCTGGAGAGAATCGTCAGGTAGGAACTTGGAATGTAGAAGTATATGCCAATAATTTCCTCATATCATCAAAGCAATTTACTATTACTTCAGAGGGGCCTTCTATCATTTCTGAATCAGATATTGAACTTGTAGAAAAAGAGGTCACCCCTAAAGGGGGAGAACCCATTTATCCTGGTGACATTATTACTCTTAATTATAAATTCAAAAACAATCTAGAAACTACCGTGGAAAAAATTCATTTAGAACTTGAACCGTTGCCTAACACAATCCTACTTTTAGAAAAAACTCCTCCTACCGATATAACATCAGGATCTATAAAAGAGTTTATTATAAAGGTTAAAGTAAGTAAAGAAGGAACTTACAGTTCTTCTGTCCTACTCTATGTTGGTGATGTAGTGATAGATGAAGCTCCTCTAACAATTCAAGTTTCTCCTACTTTCTGGAAAGATACCCTTATGATCGGTATTGCTATAGCGATGCTTGTTATCACAGTACCAACTGTTATTATACTGACCAAGAGAAGAAGTATGGCTCCTCCCTTAAAGACTATTGAGAGCGAATATATCTCTGTAGAAACTGCTTCCTCTTCACCTCTTGGATCTAAATATTGCATGTACTGTGGTACAATGATGCCTGAAGACTCTGAATATTGCGGCGCCTGTGGTGATTCTCAACAATAATCTATGTTTAAATTGGTAAGACAAGTCATAACTACATTATTTCACGTTAATCCTATTTTCTGTTTTGTACTATCATTTCTAAAATAGATTGGTTCTATGTCATATTTTCTATTCGATTACTAGTTACAAAATGTAAAATTTACTTTTCAATTATCCTACTACTCTCCACTAATCGACATGCATGGTATATATGCGAATATTTTGATTAAATGAAAGGTCGTTTTATTAGTTACACATTGAGTCTTAATAAATCAGGAAGTAATTAAACAAGGAAATGATTTCAAATTGATAGTAAAAAATTTTAGCGAAGTAAAGGAAGAATCTGTTCAAATTAAAAATGGAGAAGGTATCTCTGTTAGATGGTTGATAAACGATAACTTAGGATTAAATTTTGCTATGCGAAGATATGATCTTTCTGGTGTTATCCCTATTCATAGCCACACGCATGAACATGAAATATATTTCTTAGAAGGTCAAGGCGATATCCTCCTATCTCACAATAAATCACAACAAGTTGGTCCGGGAGATTTTGCTTTTATACCACCAAATGAACCGCATGGATTTAAAAATAAAGATAAACAGACAAAATTAGTTTTTCTATGTATGGTGCCCAATAAAAGAGGAAAACCAAATTTTATTTCATAAAATTCATCTCTTGTAAAGTTTCAGCTTTACTATTATCCTAAAATTAAAATTAGATAGTGAAACCGCAGAAATAGCTATAATACAGTTATTATTTTATTTCTTTATGGTTTTGGATTGCATATACTATACCGATAAATACACTAAAAATATTGCAAAATATATTACCGATAAATATGACGTGGTAAACAATTTTTTTAGGATATGCAATCCTACATTTCATAGATGGAGTATGGGATTTAATCGCTATATCCATAAAAAAAAGAATCAGAAAAACTTTATCCCGAATAATTCTTTATTAATTGGAGGCAACAGGTGGCGACACCACTTTGCAGTAAATCTATCCCATCTTCCAATAATATCAATCGATGCCCATACTGATATGAGCTATGATGAGATGATTCCACTTAAACTTATTAGACCTTATAACTGGTTATATTTCAAACTTTTAGATAGAGTAGAGACACATCTTGTTTTACCATATGATAGCTTTAAATGGAAACGATGGGATATTGTACTTCCAATAGAATATTCAAATAAATTCCATTTATACTCTTTTCATAAAAGACGATCAAAGGTTCCAGTAAGTATCTCAATTATGAATTCTAAAATGATAAAAGTAAATGATGTTATGAAAAAACCACCTATTCCTTGCATTAATAAACAGATAAGCCTTGATTTGGATATCACACGTGAAATAGATGATGAAGAAGTAATGAACCTACTTGGAAAAATTTATTATCCTGGTGATATCGTTGACATTTGGCTTGATGAAGGAAAAAGAGATAAACGTCAAACCTTGCAAGATCATAAACGATCGTGTATATCAATCTATCAAACTGTACAATAAGTAAATTATACTTTGAAGTCAAATTTTCTATAGATAAAAAAAACGAGTTACGAATCAAAATTAGAATAGCAAATCGTAATCTCGTAAAATATTCATAGGAGTATAGTGTTATTGCAGACTAATATTGTATTTGAATTTTGTTTTGGGTATCAGCTGATTTAAGCATTGCATCAAGCACTACGTTACATCTGTATCCGTCTTCAAGTGTAGCTCCTATTGGACCTACATCTTTTTCATTAATTATTGCATCTATAAAATGGTAGGCTTGGTTAACCGCAGTATGCTCCCATCCCATAACCAGACCATGTGGCCACCAATTTTTCCAGTAGGGGTGATATGTTTCTGTAATCAATGTATCATGAAAACTCGAGTTTAAATCTTGAATATCATGATTTCGTATATGAACCTTGAGTTCATTCAGTCTTTCAAGATTGAATGAGATACTCCCCTTTTCACCATAAATTTCGATGTGTTGATAGTTCTTTCTCCCAGGACATAATCGTGAAGCAGTTAAGTGTCCAACAGTTCCACATGTAAATTCAATTATTGACTCAAACACATCATCAACATCTACTTTCCTTTTTTTTCTTGAATCATTAGGAAGAGGTCTCT
>CAZAXO010000261.1:0-2934 GCA_964489085.1 uncultured Candidatus Bathyarchaeia archaeon | reverse complement strand
CCTTAGAACTATTAGAGAAAGGTTTGCCAGTAATTGTCGTATTAAACCTTTGGGATGAAGCGCAACACCTAGGCCTACATATTGATGAAAAGGAATTAGAGCGGTTATTGGGTGTACCGGTTATTCCAACGGTTGCGTTAACTGGCGAAGGAATTAAAACTCTTGTTTCTAGAATAAAAGAAGCTAAACCTACAACTCATATAAGACCAATGAGTGAAGATGAAAAATGGGTTAAGATAGGAACTATTATTGGTAAAATTCGATGGGTTGAACATAGGCATCATACAATAGTGGACAGGATAGCTGATTTGACGATTAAGCCATCCACTGGTATTCCAGTTGCTTTAGGCATCTTATTCCTTTCATTTTGCGTTGTGCGATTTATAGGTGAAACTCTTATCAGATATGTATTTGAACCGATCTTTGAAGAGCTGTATAAACCACTGGTTATCAGATTGAGCGATTGGCTGGGTCCTGGGCTCATACATGATCTATTCATAGGACGATTAATAGAGGGTGAAATTGATTATGTACAATCGCTAGGCATGTTGACTACAGGAATATTTGTGCCTATCGGCATGGTTCTCCCTTATATTATCGCATTCTATTTCGTACTTTCAATCCTTGAAGATATAGGATATCTACCACGACTGGCTACTTTAACCGATAATGTCTTCCATAAACTGGGAATGCACGGTCACGGTGTTATACCTTTGTTTCTGAGTCTCGGATGTAACGTGCCAGGTGCTTTATCAACCAGAATATTGGAGACAAGAAGACAACGTTTTATCTCATCAACCTTATTATCCATAGCTATCCCTTGCATGGCTCAGATATCGATGATATTCGCGATTTTTTCTAAACTCGATCTAAAATTCATATATCCTCCAATCATATACATACTTCTGGTTTTTCTTATCCTTGGCATCTTGTATGTCACAATAGGTCTCCTATTGAATAGGGTTGTTAAAGGGGAGAGCCCAGAAATCTTTATGGAGGTACCACGTTATAGAATACCACACCTACAAACGACATTGAAGAAAACGTGGATGCGAGTCTTATGGTTCCTAAAAGAAGCGATACCATGGCTGTTATTAGGAGTTTTTCTCGTAAATATACTATATGCTATAGGATTTATTGATTTGCTTTCAATCGTTTTTTCACCGATTATGGAAGGAGTTTTTGGTCTTCCAGGTGAAACATCGATTGTTCTTTTAACAGGTTTTCTAAGGAAAGATTTAGCGATAGGGCTTCTTCTAGGTTTACCGGTTAGATTTAATCCTATGCAGTTGGTTATTATTTCTGTAATCCTCACTATCTACTTTCCATGTGTTGCCACGTTCACCGTTCTAGTGAAAGAGCTAGGAATTAAAGATATGCTGAAGTCAACTGCTTTGATGATTGGAACTGTGTTTATTGTTGGATTCGTACTTCGAGTAATATTATTAGGTATATAAGATGAAGAAAAAAACTATTGAAGATTATTTGGAACTTATTTATGACCTTCAAAAAGAGGGGGAAAGAGTTCATACTAACGATATATCCAATGTTTTAAAGATAAACCCAGCGAGTGTTACAGAAATATTTCAGAAATTGAGTGATAAAAGATATGTAAACTATGAAAAGTATCGTGGAGTAATCTTAACCAATAAAGGTGAAAAAATTGCTGAACGTACTAAAAAGAAGCATAAAACATTAAGTGAATTCTTGCTGATCCTTGGTATTGATAAAAAGATTGCGGAAAAGGATGCTTGTGAAATAGAGCATGTCTTGCATCCTAGTACTTTGGATATGATTATTAAATTTGTTGAAGTTCTTAGGGAATGCAAAGTAACACCCTTTTGGCTACAAAGGTTAAGAAAATACGTTAAGACAGGGACTCTTTCTCAATGTCCTACAGAGCTGATTGATGTGTGTTTAAAATATTCAGAGAATTGTAGAGAGTAAAAAATACTATACGATTTTTTTTCTATACTAGACTTCGAAGTGGAAATTTTCAATTAGATCCTATTAAAATGGACTTGAACCTTATTGAGTACTAGTCTCCGAGGCTCGCCAACTTAATGGTTCAAACTAGCTTGCATAACACTAAATTGGATACATTCTTAATCAAAAATAAGATTTTCATATTATTTCTCTCTTTTTCAAAAGACAAGAATATTAAAGTATATATTTATTGAATGTATGTCTGCTTGTTTTTTTCAAAACCTTTTATCAATTCAGGATTCTCACCTGTGCCATAAATTCCATATCGAGGTAGCCTAGGTAGAATAGAGAAAGGTCCGTTCTCTGCGATATGAGTGAGGGGATGCTCCACTCCAAATGCTTTTGCAACAATTCTATATGAAAACAATTTTACCTCAGCCTCATTTGTATGACCTAGTGAATGAAGATACTCATGTAAAAGTACGAGGAAGATGAATTCTTTCTTATATTTTGATTCAGACTTTTCAAAATGAATGAGCAATGTTCGATTCATGACAATAGTATTCGATCCTAGAGCATGGAACGCTCCAACACTAATAGGGAGATCAGCCAATACAAGCATAAGACCTACTCTATGCTGATTAAATGTCTCTTTAACTACTTTCTTGACTAATTCAAAAATGTCAGAAAACTCTTCACATTTATCAAGGGAATACACAAACTGATTATCTATCTTTTTAGTATTTTTAGGTTTCTCGGGTAACCTAATGTTTGCACTATAGTCTTTAGAATCTTTAAAAAATTTTATAAAGAGATTCCACATGTTCAGTACTCCTATTTGCTCCAAATATTATCGATTTTAATTATAGATTAGATAAATATATAACACTGTTAAATTTAAATTTATTGTTAGCTAGCTAATTATACGTTCTATATTACCATTTGATATTTTCTTCCTGTAATACTTTTTCTATACTATTTCTAAGGATATCCACCATATTATCGATC
>CAZAXO010000260.1:0-2983 GCA_964489085.1 uncultured Candidatus Bathyarchaeia archaeon | reverse complement strand
TAGCTTCACCCTCACTCGGCTTCTGCTTAGCTTCACCCTCACTCGGCTTCTGCTTAGCTTCACCCTCACTCGGCTTCTGCTTCTTATTTTCTCTTTCTATAATATATTGTGGAATAGTACGTTTCATTATATCAATATCATCATAAACTTCAACATCACATAGAGTTGCATTCATACCCATCTTTGTTGTTATTTTCTTTATTACAAGTTTATTAAAATCAGTTTTTAAAATAGAAACTAATTCTTTTTTTAATAATGGTCTATTGGGAGTACTATCGTTGTCATGTATAATTTTTATTTCTAATTCATTTCTTTTTAAAAAAGGGTTGTATTTTTTTGTTGAAAATGTTATATCCATTTATTTCACCTTTATTTTTTTTCGATTTTCGAAGTTACTTTTTCTTGATGTGATAATACCATGTTGATCTCATATGTGTCTTCTATTATCACCCGTCCTCTAACTAATTTTCTCTTGCGTTCACCTTTTTTTTGAGATTTAAATCCTATACCGCCACTTAGTAATATTCTTTTTTTACCTCCACCGGATACATCTTTCCTCATTGGTATGCCATCTTTATCAGTTCCACCGGTAATCTTTAATTTTTTGCCAGATAATCCTACTATATTACCATCAACTAATTCACCTATTTCTCTACTAATAAGGGGTTGCGCTGCTGGACCTTCTAACTCAACGATTTGAACTGTGTTTTCTTTTTGGTTAGAAATTATTATTTTAAATTTAGCCATAAATACCCTCCATTTTAATAATAACTATGATATCTTTCTTCCAAGATTACTCTATTTTGTATTATTATTAGCGACTATGTAAAGGCACGGTTCTTAAATAAGTTTTGGAATTATATTTTTAATCTATACTCTTCAAGCTCTTTTAAAAGATCAAATTCTGTAGAAGAGAGTTCATCTTTGTATTTCTTTACTAACATATCTGCATGATTAGATGGTACATCTACATATAGTACATCATTCTCGTATAGATTCCTGCCCACCACACCATTATCTATTGAAACTGCTACCTTTGATCCTTCTTTTGCTTCTTGAACATCATTACCTTTTTCCTGAATCTTTAATATAGAGCCAACTCGCTTCCTACTTGGAGATAATAAAGGATATTTCTGTTTTATTATTCCAGCTAATACTTCTACTCCTATTATTGCGGGTTTACTTCTGCGAAAAATATATCCTTGAATAACCTTTACTTTTCCAGGTCTTATAAGAGTATCAAGCTCCGCTTGAATTTGTTCAAGTCTCTGCTCTTTAACCCAATTAGTATAGTCTTCAATAAGTTGGTATATTATATTTGAAGTAAAAACTGGAATTCTTTTATCCTCTAATTCCTTCACTGCATCTGGGAGTATGTTGACATTGAAGCAAAGAATAACTCCTAGCATAAAATCTTTTATCTTCACTACTTCCGCTTCAATAACATCTCTTTTAGATAGATCCCCCACATCTGCTAATCTTATGGGTATACTAATTTTTCCAAGAGAATTTATTAGAGCTTCTAAACTTCCTAGAGTATCTGATTTAATTATTACACCTATACGATCAGTTTTAATTCGAAGTTGATTAATTTCTTCTTTTATACTAGTTACTCTCTCTTCCTTAGATGTATCATCAGAGATAACGTAAATTGGCGCTCCTGATAAAGCGTTATCCAAATCAGGAGCAGCTATTTTTATCCCCGCAGCAGCAGTTACTGTCATTACACTATTAAATCTGTCTTTTGGATCTCGTATCTCATCTAATGGTTTAGGAACAAGTATAGCACGAATCTTCGTTTCAATTATTTCATCTCTTCCACCTAGGACAATTCTATCATTAACCTTTAATTCTCCATCGTAAAGTATGGCGTTTAATGTTATACCTAAACCAGACTCTTCTTTTACCTCTAAAACTGTAGCCTTCCCTGCACCAGTAGTTACTTTAAGAATTTGTTTCATGTATGCTTGTGTTAATCCCACTAAAACTGTTAATAATTCGGCTATACCTTCACCATTTTTAGCACTCGTTGGAACGATGGATACTTGATTCTTGAAATCCTCAATTCGATCAAATCTCTCAGCTTTAAAACCTTTTATCGATAGATCTCCTATAATTTTATAGAGATATTCATCCAATCGACCTTTTACAAGGTCACTCTGTCGGTTTAGTGATTCTAAAAAAAAGGGTGGAAATGATTTCCATCCAGATATTAAATCTATCTTATTAGCAGCAACTAGAAATGGAACTTTATTATTAATCAATATTTCAAGAGATTCGAGAGTTTGAGGTTCGATACCCTTTAATATATCAATAACGAGGATAGCAATATCTGCAGCTGATCCTCCTCTCCTTCGTAAATTTGAAAATGTTTCATGACCGGGAGTATCAACAAATAACAAACCAGGAATATTTATATCAAATTTAAATTTCTTTAAAAGAGGCTCACAAATATGCTGTAAAGTTTCAGCAGGTATGAGACTTGCTCCAATCCATTGAGTAATCGAGCCGGGTTCTCTTAATGCTACAGTAGTACCTCTAATTTTATCTAATAGTGATGTTTTTCCATGATCTACATGTCCTAAAACCGCTACTATAGGTTGACGCAAGGACATTGAGATAATTCCTCCTTGAATGAAAATGTGTATAATACATAGTAAATATAATCAGAAAGTAAAACAACAGTATCCATAGAATTTATTTTTGAAATATTAAACTCCTCTCTCTTTCTTACCGTAGTGTTCAGTCCATTTTATTTTTCTAGCATCTCGATTAAATTCTAATACACTCTTACGACATTTACTCGAGCAAAAAAATCGTAGACCTCCATCTCGTTTCACAAAGGTCAAACCTATACCATGTCTAAATTCTCTTCCACAAAAGGAGCATATCAAGTTTTGAGGCAAATTAAATTACACCAATTTTTTAATTTACCTTATCTTTTTAGCTTCACGCTCAGTTTCTCGCAGCATCAGCCTATCTC
>CAZAXO010000259.1:0-3002 GCA_964489085.1 uncultured Candidatus Bathyarchaeia archaeon | reverse complement strand
GATCAACTGTATTCATAGTCCACACATATACGATGACATTCACAGTAATTGCTATCCCTACCATGAGAAGTACACTTATTATTGGAGAGCTGGCTCTTGTCCTTCTCTTTCTCACGTGTAAAACCTCTCTTTAGATGTTAACGAGTAAGAATTATCCTTCACATCTATTATGTTACTATTTTAAAAAGTGACGTTATAATTATAGTGTGCTTAGTCAAAAAAGAAATGAGTGACAGATATTTTTAATATCCATTCTTAACCTGCAACATTTCCTCTAAACAATTGAGTATGTGATAATATATCTTGGCTAGATAATGTTTCATCGAGCTTTATCTAGAATAGTTTTTCTATATTAAATAAAAATCTGTGGTTTCATTATTCTCTTCGTATCTATTATTTTCCAAACGATTCTTTACAGACAATTGCTTCTAGGGGTTTACGCGTTTTTTTAGGTGTAATAGCTGGAGTTCCTATTGGGAGAATTGAAATAACTCTGTAGGATTCAGGAATACCAAGCAATGTTTTAACAGTTATCTCGGAGGCACCATTTTCTGACAGATTATCGAAAACTCCTACCCAGAAACTGCTTAATCCAAGGCTATGAGCAGCCAATGCCATATTCAAGGTTACAGCCGCGCCATCCTCTACGTAATGGTAAGGATCTGCTTTCGGATCCACCGTTACAACGATAACGACTTGCGCTTCTTCAATCCCTGCACCTGTAATTGTTACGGCAATCTCAGTGAGTTTACGTCTCATTTCAGGATCCTTTACTACAATAAGTTTCCATGGTTGCGTATTAGTCCAGGATGGAGCCCATCTGCCCGCTTCTAAGATAGCAGACAATTGATCATTTGAAATTGGACTAGCTTTAAACTGAGTTATACTCCTTCTTTCCATAATCGTCTTCAATATTGGAGTTTCGTTGACAGACATCTCATTATCACCTAGTCTGAAAAGATAATTTCTACTATTTACTTTTAAATATTTACGCGTTAAATGTCGATTATTTGTGGAGACTTTCCTATTTAACTGCTTTAGTAGAATCATCTATCCCAGTCAATGATAATTCTATTTTATGCATCTTATAGTCACCTATGATTTCTTCAATATCTTTTTTCTTTACAGCTGGAATACCTTTTAGATATCTAAATTCTAATTGCTCTGAAGAGATAACTGGAATATTATTCTCATAGAGAACTTTCTCTGCATGATATGACATCTCTGTACATCGAATAACCACTCGTGGCTGTGCTTCCACTAACTTTTTAGCTGTAGAAGGACCACCTCCTGCTGCATTGACTAGTAGTATGCAGGTTTCATCGTTTATTTTATCTCTCACCTTTTCAACATCATCGGATGTAAACGAGGAAATCTCTTGTAAGGGTATGTAATCAACTAGTTTCCAGGTTTTCTCTCTATCCGTTCTCTTCTGTAACTCTTTAACAATACGTTCTGTTTCGGCGAGTTTAGTGTGTAAGTACTTTATTTTTTTCTCCTGTAATCGATATCGATTCTCTTTACTAATCACTTTGTATTCTTCTATGTTTTTTTGCTGTAAATTTTGTTCAAGCTTATCTCTCTCATTCTTTAGTCTCTTTACTTCATCAGAGAGTTTATCTCGCTCCCATCTTAAGACGCGCATCGACCGCTCTTTCTGTTCTTTGTTTTCACTATGATTCTTATCATCTTCTTTATGAACATAGATTTTTATTACCTTTTTTTTAGGTTCTTCATCAAGTTTACTCAGTTCTTTTGCTAAGATATTCGTAAGTTTTACGCCTTTAATTATCTCTGCCTTAATAGTGTCGAGAGCTATAGGCTGTGTTAACTTCTTAAGCCTTGCTTCCACGCTTTCAAATTTATTTTTATGTTTCAAGTAAGCTTTTAACGCTGCAGCGAGAGCGTCAAATGTATGTGCATCTAACTTTTTTAAGGTAAGTGGAAGGTATTCTCTAATCAACCGTCTTTTCTCGGACACAGAAATATCTCTTTTTGGAGTGGAGTAGTTGATATTAAAGAATGAAGCGATTCTTTTCACTAATTCAGGAGCATCAGCTACATCACACGCTATTAAGATTGGCTCTCCAACTTTAGCTAATTGTTTTATGATAATGCTTCTGTTTGCTCCTCTTATACTTTTAAAAAAGAGGGGTTTCATAGAAAGATCTATGATGCCAATCCCAGTAGTTGTTCCTGGATCTAATCCAACAATTACCTTATTATCAGGATTTGCACTGCACAATTTACTTACAGTATTGGTAGTGCAATAATTTTAATCTAACGTTTATCGATGATTTAAACATTTAATACTCATTAGATGTAATTCTAAATTTCGTTTTCAAATATTGGTTGAGGTAGTCCTTGCTGGTTATCGCAACAAGCTTTAATGAATCCATAATAGGGTGGTGACGGTTTATTCGGTCTTGACTTAAACTCTGCATGAAACTGTGTAGCAAGGAAGAAATAGTTGCCAGGTATTTCTAAGACTTCCATACGTTTGCCATCACTACTCTTTCCAGAGAAGACGAGACCCTTCTCCTGAAGTTCCTTAACATATCCTAAATTCACTTCATATCTATGTCTATGCCTCTCCTTAACAACAGTATTATTGTAGAGTTGAAAGAGTAAGGTGTTAGGAGATATTTTGATTTCATGTGCGCCAAGTCTCATTGTAGCCCCTAACTCTGTCAAATCTTTCTGTTCTGGCATAAGATCAATAACTGGGTGCTTCGTCTCGCTGTTCACTTCTGTGCTATTCGCATCGTCATATCCAATAGACTGAGCAAATTCCGCTACTGCAAGTTGAAAACCAAAGCAGATACCTAAATACGGCTTATTGTTTTCTCGAGCATATTTGATAGCAGCTATTTTACCGTAGGTACCTCGTTGTCAAACACCTCCATGAACGAGATCACGAGCAAATTCTGATAGTTGTGCAGTCTTTTTGGGATTCTTCTCAAAATCTTCCGTTTCGATCCAATCTATGTTCACTCGAACAT
>CAZAXO010000258.1:0-3064 GCA_964489085.1 uncultured Candidatus Bathyarchaeia archaeon | reverse complement strand
TTGCTTCTTTTATTATCTCATATATATCCGTCATTCTGCTTCATAGCTTAGTACCCATTATAGTTTATTTAAAGGCGAGAGAGGATTGAAACTTAATTGATGTAAAAGCGATGCGTTGTAATTAGCGGATAACAGAATCCGTGGTACCCCCCACCCCCCAACAAGAAGAAAAAAGAAGGAAAACGGTAACGGAAATAACACTTCCTTTTCTCGTACCCGCAATAGGATCATCGAAAAAGATGTGGGCACCTCCAAGTTGTGAAGAATGAAGGTTAAGATTTCAGATTTCAGGATCTCATTATACAGCTAACTGATTGGGTTTACTTTTAAAAGGGATAAGATTCATATTCACTTTAAAAGCTTGATACCTTCCTCTCCCACCCGTCATTATTATTATAGATGTTATATATATGGGGGGGGTTAATGTATCACTTGAATATCCCTATATGAATTTATTCTATATGTTGAATCGGATCGTTAAGGAACAGCATTGATATGGCCGGGCTTAACGAATAGTCAAAGTCAAACTTAAAACTAAAAGAAGAAATCAAATCCAATATTACTGTATTGCTGGTCGCTGATTGTATGCTGTACGGGATTCAGGTAATAGATAGAATATATAACCATTCCATAGTGGATAATGAGTCAAAGAGTGAAACAGGAAACTAGGTTTTTTTATAGTATTATATAGTCAACTTGTTCTTTTTTATTTGATTAGTTTGAGCTTAAAATTTAGCCATGTATTCATAATTGCTATTATTAGTTTGATCTTGGTATTTTTTTGGTTTGTTTTTATGATATTTGGCTTAGATTATCCTACTGTTGGTGCATTAATAATTGCTATTGCATCTGTTATTCTTTTCTTTGTAAGAGAATGGATTGTAGAACCTGAGCGAATGGATCGCATGCATAGAGAAAGAATACAAGAAATTGGATATCACGATAGATTATTCAAATTAAAAGAAAAAATGAAAGTTCATGGTCAACTACTTTTTTATATATCCATTATTCAAAAAGGTCTACCTCATGTAAAAAGAATAAGTCTGCCAAAAAACGTCAAAGGAACAGAAATAGGCGAAAAACATGATTGTGGGGAACTTGTACCTTTTACTAAATTATTAACTGAAAACTTTGATCTACTTGAAAAAGGTATAAGAGATTTATGGTTAGTTATTCATCATCATAAATTAATTAAAAATGATCAAATGAATATCAATCTAAATGTACTGTGGTTATTTGATAAAATTGTAGACGATTATGTTCGTTTCCAAAAGGAATATGATAAAATAGAAAGGCAGTAATTAAACTTAATACTCATACCGTTAATGGCATATATTACAGGATGAACATGGGCTTGAGTTGCCTGTGCTAGTCCCACATACCATACGATTTTCCTGATAATGCTTAACCCAACACTCTCTGCAGATCATTATCTCACCCAAATCTTTGTGATCAGCAGATAGCAATGATAACTCTTCCCCGTTTTTTGAGCATATTTTGCATTCATTCATCTTTAATCAATCGTATTAATTTGCTAGTGCACAAAAATAATCTTTTCGTTCTCTCATACATAGCCAGCTCTTCATCCCCCATTTACCATAACTAAGTAAATCTGTGTATATACTCCAGTATCAGGAATATAGATAACTAAAGTATTTAGAGTACGTTGAAACCGATTTTTGGAAGGTGTACTTCGTGGAATTGTTCTGTTAGTTATCGGTTTTTCTTTGCTCTTTTAGATAAGGAAGGACCTCTCTACTATATGCTTCGAAGAATTTTTTTTCATTAGGACTGGAGCTTTGAATATATAGAATATTTACTCCGGTGTCTATGACTTTTTGTAATCGTTTAATGTGTTCATCTATGTTATCTCCGATAATCCATACTTTTGCGAGGTTTTCGTCTCCAATAAATGAAGCGTTCTTATCTATCTCACGGGGATCAGATATCTCATATTTGAAGGTGAAGGGTAAAAGAGAGCCTGCCCAGAATCGGCAGGATTTCAAAGCTTTCTCATAATCTTCGTCATATGAGACGCCTATTTCAACGGATTTAAGGAGCGTCTCTACATTTTTTCCTTCACTTGCTGCTCCTTTTTCGAAGACTGGAAATAATTGATCCTTAAAATAGGTTAATGTTTCATCACTACCTATTAAACTGTGTATGCCATCAGCTAACTTACCTGCCATCTGCGCTACTTTGACTCCGGAGGTTGAAACAATAAGAGGAATCGGGTGTTGTGGTTTCGTATAGAGATTCGCTTTTCGTAGGGTATAATACTTACCATTGTACGTTACAAACTTTTGTGTCCATAACATCTTGATGATCTTAATTGCTTCTTCTAAGCGTTCTATTCGTTCTTTAACTGGAGGCCAAGAATATCCAACAGGTACCTCATTCATAGCTTCTCCCACTCCGACTCCTAAGAAGATTCTGTTTGGATACATGTAGCCAAGTGTAGCGAATGCTTGAGCGACAACTGCGGGGTTATATCGAAAGGTGGGTGTTGAGACAGTCGTTCCTAAGGTTACGTGATTTGTTCTCTCAGCGGCTGATGCGAGCCAGACCCAAGCGAATCCTCCGGAAGCATTCATATGCGACCATGGATGAAAATGATCACTACTTATTATTCGTTCGAAGCCACACTTCTCCGCTAAAACAGCGTTCTGGAGGAGCGTTGAGGGATCATACTGCTCCTGTGGAGCCATATACCCTATTTCCACACTCATCACTATCAACAATTTACTATTTTCTTGTTGTTTTTATAGATCTTTTTCTCGTTAAGTGGTATATCCACTTTTTAAATACTCTTATCTAATAATACGCGAATTATCTTAGCAATATACTTCTTTTTCATAATTTAATATGTCGTTTTATGTTGTAAAATATCTTTTTAGGGAAAAAAAGAGGTTTAACATCAAAATTGGTAAAGTATACTATCATGTTATATTTGTAAGACATGGTAATATTTTATATTAATAAAGTAATGTCGGATTCCTTATTATATCATTTACGAAATTTTTTTATGGTTAATTAGCTTAGTATAGTGTGTTGGTTGTTGATG
>CAZAXO010000257.1:0-3072 GCA_964489085.1 uncultured Candidatus Bathyarchaeia archaeon | reverse complement strand
CTACAGTACCAATTACCACTGTTCCTGTGTCTTTATGTGTTAAGCTAGTTTCCTTCAATTCTGGATTGATAATTCTAATCCCTGCTTTCGCCGCATCTGCAGATATCATCAGATCAGCTAGAAAAAACTCTCCCACATTAAATTTATCTCCAATGATCGCTAATGCTTTAATCAATCCTTCATCGAGTACTTTTAATGGATTTAAACCGGATTCTAATGCTTTCTTGGTTAATCGTGTAACTTCTTCCTCATCGCCATCTATCACTTTCCGGATGAGCTCATCTAATACCATTAACAATCACCTTAAAAGTAAATTATAGGACAACTAGAATTTAAGTTAAATCTCAATTAAATATTCTTATCCAAAAAAGAGACGAGTATCGCAAGACTTGAACTATGTCAGACTATTGCTAGATATAACCCTTTAGTATCATGTGATAAACTTTTTCTTCTTTTATAACAAATAATTAATGAGGAAAAGACTATGAAAGCAGCGGTGTTATATGGAAAAAGAGATTTACGAATTAAGGAAGTTAAGAAACCGAGTCCAGGTTCCAACGAAGTTCTTATTCAATGTCAGTCTACAGGTTTATGTGGATCAGATCTCCATTTGTATCGTGGTACTTGGGAAATAGAGACTCCACGTATTATTGGACATGAAGCAACTGGTGTTATTTCTGAAGTAGGAAGAAACGTGAATGGCTGGAAACACGGTGATAGAGTTGTAATAGAACCTGTAATTACATGTGGTGACTGTTACTGGTGTAGAGAAAGTGAGATTAATAACTATTTTTGTGAGAAGTATTATGAAAATGTTATAGGATTCTTTGGTTTGGATGGAGTCTTTGCAGACTATATTAAAGTTCCTCCCAGAAATCTCTATCGGCTATCAGATTCTTTATCATTTGATGAAAGCACCTTAATTGAACCATTATCTTGTGCGCTTAGAGGTATCGATAATATTAAGATAAAAAGCGGAGATTCCGTGGGGATTATAGGTTTAGGTACGCTAGGATTATTATTCGCGCAGCTAGCGAAGGTGAGTGGAGCAGCTAAGATCTTTGGAATCGAAGTTAATGAATTTAAGTTAAATAAAGCTAAAGAATTGGGAGTTGATGTTAGTATAAATCCAACAAAGACAGATTTAACGGAAGTTGTTAAAAATAATACCGAAGACCGTGGTCTAGATGTAGTAATAGAAGCTGTTGGAGCCTCATCGACATACGAGCAGGCTATGCAGCTCGCTCGAAGGGGAGGAAGAATTTGCCTCTTTGGAATCGCACCAAAAGGAACTATGAATGTTGATACCATGGAAGCATATAGGAAAGAATTGCAGATAAAATGGGTTTTTGGAAGCCCTAGAGGAACCTTTAAAAGGTCGATAGATTTGTTAGCGAATAGGCGAGTTACTGCATCTCCCTTGATAACACATAAGTTTCCTCTTGAAAAAATTTTAGAAGCAATATTGATAATGGATCAAGGAAAGGAAGAATATATAAAAATGATCATAAACCCAAATTCACCTGAATGCTAAGATAAACATTGATGAATTGAACTTTACTAAAAAGGTTTTTTATTTTATTGAAGTTAGTTAAGTTGGGCACGTGCCAAAATTTTAATATATATAATAAACTGATTCAATTAAAGTATAATCGAGGGATTATTTTTGTTATTGAAGGATAAAGTAGCATTGATAACGGGGTCAGGAAGAGGTATAGGAAAAAGTATTGCATTGAAATTTGCTGAGGAGGGAGCTAATGTCATCATTAATTATCATGCCAGTCAAAAAGCTGCTGAAGAGGTATCTGGAAAAATAAAGTCTATAGGTAAAAATACTCTAACGATAAAAGCTAATGTTTCTAATGAAGATGAAGTTAGAAACATGTTTGATAAAGTTATAGAAGAATATAATAAGCTAGATATTCTAGTTGCTAATGCCGGTATTGAACGTATTAGCTTAATAGCAGATACGCCGGTAGAAGTGTGGGACGAAGTTTTTAATGTCAACGCGAAGGGAGTATTTCTTTGTTGTAAACATGCTATTCCATATCTACTAAAAAATAAAAAAGGCACTATAATCAATATGTCTTCTGCTGCGGGAAAAACAGGTTGGAAATATTTTGGTGCTTATTGCGCTTCAAAATTTGCAGTAATAGGATTAACGCAATCTCTCGCTATGGAATTAGCAGAGCACAACATTACTGTTAATGCTATATGCCCAGGAGCGGTTGATACTGATATGTTATACTACGAATATGATAAACTAGCTGAAGTTAAGAAAGATACCGTTGAAGATGAAGCGAAAACACTGTTAAACAGCATACCTATAAAAAGAATATCGAAACCAGAAGAAATAGCTAATTTAGCAGCATATCTCGCCTCAGATAAAGCTCGAGACATTACAGGAGAAGCGATTAATATAACTGGAGGATTAGAAATTCATTAACTAGTATGGATAGTAACTAGCTCTACTAGGGACATGAATCTATTTTTTTCCTAGTTTCCACAATGATGGGTTTAAAATATTATTGGGATCTAGAGCTTTCTTTAATGTATTCATTAACTCTTTATATGTTGGTGACCAGTAATTAGCCAGTATATCAGCTCCTATTCCCTGTGAAGCATCGGATACCGCGCCCTCTTTCAGGATGAAATTATAATAGTCAACTAATATTGATGCAACTGCTTTTCTCGCTTTCTCATTTGGCTCTTCATATACGATATTTATCCCAGCGAGACAAGCATAAAAACTCCATGGGATAATAAACGTATACTTAATCGCATCATCTGAAGCTAATTTATGGTCTTCAAATTGTTTATAAAAGAATGACCGCGCCTGAGAATAAAATTTTGAAAACTTGCTCTTTTTAGTAAGGGCATCTATGAAACTGAATGTTCCATGTGAAAACGTTTCTCCCATTCTACGCCATCCAGCATTAGCGTACTGCCATCCATAATTTTCTGCTTCTTTAACGCCGACTTCACCATTAGCCTCTTTACATATGCTGTCAGCTACTTTTTCTCGATTTCTCAGTTCTTCTTCCCTATGGCTGCTTATGTAATAGATTACAC
>CAZAXO010000256.1:2274-3086 GCA_964489085.1 uncultured Candidatus Bathyarchaeia archaeon | reverse complement strand
ACTATCAAGTTACTACTATTGAAGAATATATATCTGATTTATGTTCTTAAAACGCTGCTAGCTTAGTTTCAACGTAAATAAATTCTTTTCATGCTGAATATTCGAGTATCGAGAAAAGCCAGAAGATAACGAGTACGATAGAAAGTAATATGTTCACGATACACCAAATACTTACACCAATAATGAGAAGTAGAAAACTAACTGTAATATTCCAAATTAAAGATTCGTAGATAATCTTTAGCATTAGAAACCATGAAAGAGTTACAGTTCCTGTTAATAGTATCAGTAACGTGAATGTTTGAATCTTTGTCGATTCACATCATTAATGCTGTTAAGCATGGATCCATTTAATAACACATACATGCTACAGAAAATGTAAATATAATCCGATCTTTAAATTATTTGAAACAAACTGTTTGTCATCTATCGTGGTTTGCGAATCATTAGAGTGAAGAAAGAAATGTTAGATCGAGAATTAAAAGTACGCTCTTAAATGCTCAAAGGAATGAATTAACTGAATATTTGTCATTATTACAGGGAGATATACCCATCTCATCTCTTCCTTTATTACGCGTGCTACATCCTGACTTCTTATGGTATTTGGGGAGGGAGACCTTGGAGTTGGAGTATTCCATTGACGGTTAATCGTACGCCGATGTACATATATAGGATGGCAAGCAGTACCTTAAATTTCTGTGGGGATGTTCTCAGGGAGAGATATGGACCTACTTGAGCCATGATTATGCTGGGTACGCCGATTAATAAGAAAGCTATTAGGCTGAACCAGCCGAACGTGTAAGAGGGATATGCAA
>CAZAXO010000256.1:0-2264 GCA_964489085.1 uncultured Candidatus Bathyarchaeia archaeon | reverse complement strand
AACTATATGATTTATCTGATCTATGTGACCTAGCCACGCGAAGGATGTTGATCCGATTGAAGAGCCAATAATCATGGTGGCAAGGGATAGTGGAACCGCTAAATGAATTGGAATCATTAATATCCTGTTAAGAACTGGGATGTATATTGATCCACCACCGATCCCTATAAAGTGCGCTAACATCCCTGATAATAGCCCTCCACTAACGTATTTCGATACTCTAGGTGCCTTGAGCTCCTTTATTTGAATCGGTTTTACCACTATGAATTGATAAGTGACCAGTAAGCATAGAAGACCATAGACTGTTTTAAGAAGTATGCCGGCAAATCCTCTGAATGAGGTGAACAATATAAAGGCGAATATTGCTCCAATAAGACTCCCTAGACCAACTGGGAGACCGAAAATCAGATAATGTTTCATGGGAAAAGAGAGACCTTTTTTACCTAATTCTTTTCTATGCCTCAGTACACCACTCAATGCTACTGGTACAACGACAGCCATACTTGTTCCAAAAGCTATCAAAGGGGCGAGGCTTGTGGATACTCCATAGGTTGACTCAAGAAAATAGATGATCACTGGAACCATGATGAAGCATGCTCCAACTCCAAAATATGAGCTCACTAATCCAACTAGCGAACCTACTAAAATCATGAAAAGCATAATATTGGATAAAGTAAACATTTTATCTCACCTTTATAAGCATAATATTTATAATATAAACAGTAACACGCGCTATGTAACCTACTGAAAAAGAATAGTGGTTCCATTTAATTGTTTAAGTGGTTGAATATAGCTTCTGGATTTTGGCACATCGCGGTGTAAAGATCTTCAGCCTCACCTATGATTATCTCTTTCTTATCAGCTTTTACTCCTTTTAGTATTTCTGTAGCCACTTCATGTGGGCTGATTCCCCGATAGGTTTCCTTCTTATCAGTAAAACCATGATCAAGTTCAGTGTCGGTTGTTGGAGGTGCTACCTCAATTATTTTTATCGACGTATTTTTAAGCTGGTGACGTAATGAGATTGTAAAGGAGTGAATAGCTGCCTTAGTTGCACAATAAATTGGCATCGTAGCGATTGGTACGAATGCTAGACCCGATGAGATGTTTATGATTGCTGCTTTCTGTCTTTTCATGAGTATAGGTATAAATAGAGCACAAAGATGTATCGGCGCAGAGAGGTTTATAGCTATCTCATCATCTTTGTTGAGCATCAGTTTAGCTGCTGATGAGGATGTAAAATTTATCTGCCTCTGAATTCCAGCATTATTAACGAGCATATTAAGATTTGGAAAGTGTTTTCTCGTCCAACGGAGTAAATTTTGCCTTTCCTCTTCAACAGAAATATCGCATCGTTTGACATAGATTGCGGGTAGTTTATGTTTTGCTTCCTGAAGCTTACTTTTACGGCGACCACATACTATCACTTCATTTCCTTCTCCCAAAAACTTCTCAGCTAGAGCAAATCCTATTCCCGTGGTACCACCAGTAATTAGAATAATATTTCCATTAATCTTCAATATATTTCATCTCTGCACCTACATAACAGGTTAATGATGCATATTCTCTGAGAAACCTTATGCCAACCTCCTACTTAAAAGGATGAATAATGATTACAGTATTTGGTTTTTAGCTAATATGAGCGCACTAACGAGACGCCCCATGTGTTTGGAGTATTCTACATACATTATGAATCATTACGCT
Source organism: uncultured Candidatus Bathyarchaeia archaeon (assembly GCA_964489085.1). Taxonomy (GTDB): domain Archaea; phylum Thermoproteota; class Bathyarchaeia; order 40CM-2-53-6; family DTGE01; genus CAZAXO01. The sequence continues at coordinate 560 of CAZAXO010000256.1, read as the reverse complement.
CATTAGATTTTCATTTATATTTTCAGATGATTCCGTTGTAATTACTATCCCTTAAAGGTAAAATTCACCAATATTCCACAGTGATTCTTGTAATCAAAATGTCTTCCATGATCTTCATAAGTCCAGAATATTGTATGATCCGCCTTAACATTTGTGAGAAAATCTAGGCTTGGTATTCAAGACGAATGAGTATATCATCAAACTCCTTTGTTAAATTTTGTTTCATCTCACCATACAACATTTTGAAATAGATAGAATCCTCATTTTCCTTCGTTAGCGAGTGTGCTGGTGGATCTTTCTCTTATGGGTAGGATTTTCATGGCGCTTGCTAGGAAGTCTTTAGCGAATTTATTAGCGTATCTTTCACTTCCCCTTTTTCTAAAAGCTCAGACTTGAGGTAATGATCGTATTCATGTAGAATTATCATTGGGTTATACAAAACTTTTTGATTTGAAGCATATATAGTTTTATTATATTGACGATATACCACGCTTTCTTTTCTATGACCTTTAACCATTCCTACTCTAATTTTAGGTGATTTGACCTTGAAACTCTTACTT
>CAZAXO010000255.1:0-3118 GCA_964489085.1 uncultured Candidatus Bathyarchaeia archaeon | reverse complement strand
AAAGATTTCATCATTATTTGATAAAATTATGCCTCCTTGGGGGCCAAAGAAAGTTTTATGGGTGCTCCCAACAATTAGATCAGCTCCTTCAACTAATGGGTCTTGAAATTTTTTTCCAGCAATTAATCCCAAAACATGAGAACCATCATAGACTATTAAAGCGCCAAGATCATCTGCAACTTCTTTAAGTTCACGTATTGGATGAGGGAAGAGAAAATTGCTCGAACCAAGAATTAGCAAAGCAGGTTTTTCTTTTTTCATTTCTTCAAGAGTAGCATCAATTGAGATATTATATTCGTCTATGTTGAAGGGGAAATTCTTAAGCTTTACACATATTAGCTTGGACTTCTTAAGTCCAGCTACTGTTTGATGTCCACCTCCATCTGGTCCAACCTCAAATATTGTATCATTGATATGACATAAACCAAATATAGTAGATAAGACTGAAATATTCCCCGATACAGGACGTAGATCAGCAAATGAGCATCTAAAAACATTTCGAGCTAGTTTTACGGTTAATGCATCTATTTCGCTTATATATTTGTTACCCATATACTTCCTTTGCTTAAAATCACCATTAATATAATCAGCATACCTATTCCCTAAATCAGATGAGAGAAAACTCCTCGTAAGTATACTGGAAATATTTTCAGATGCTATAAGGTTAAGACTGTCTTCCCGATACCTCTGATGACTGTTAACTAATTTAGATAAAGTATCAATAAACTCATTTTTGCTCATGTAAAAACTGTATTCTTTTCTCCACTAATAAATATTTAAAATTAAGTTTGAAAAAAAATAAGCTTACAGATAACAAAGATGTGATTGTTTTGCACTAAATCCAATATGTGAAAAAATACTCTCGGATACAATATTTAATAGAAAGTATTTATGATTTTCTAACGAGATGGTGATAATGGTAACTGTAGATGCGCATGTTCATGTTTACCCTTGTATTAGTGGTAAAAGGAATGAGATGCTTTGTACAAGCGAATTTTATGGTAAGCTTAGGAGAGGATTAAAAGGAGAGTGGAGACCAGGAGGGAAACGTGGTCTAATTCAGTTTGCTCCACCTTCTTTTCATCCAAATTATGTATCGCCTGAGATGATGCTTGGCTATATGGAATGGGCGAATATTGATAAAGCGGTTCTTTTACAAGCTCCTATGTATGGAGATCATAATGAATATCTTTCTGAAATTGTAAAAAAATTTTCTAATAAATTTGTATCTTATGGACTCGTAGATCCACGAGATGGAGAAAAAGCATTAAAATATCTTAATTATATAAAAGAGATGGGGCACGTAGCAGTTAAACTCGAAGTTCCTGACATTCCTTTCTGGTTAGATGACGAAAAATATACAGCGTTTTGGCACACAATTCAAGAATTAGATCTTATATGTGGTGTTGATCTAGGATGGGACCCCGAAAGTAACCCATATAATTATCAAATCGATAGATTAGAAAAGGTTATTACAAAATATTCGAATATCACCTTTATTATAATGCATTTAGGTGTAAGTTATCTAACCGACCTTAAACAACAGTATCCATTCCCTATTCTACAGAAAACCCTTTCTCTGGAACAATATCATAACGTATGGTTTGAACTTTCTGGCCTTCAAGAATTCTGTGAAGATGAGAAACCTCCTAGAAATGAGTACCCTTTTCCACGAGCACAAGAAATCGTACAAGCAACCGTTGAGAAAGTAGGAAGCGAAAAAATGATTTGGGGATCAGATTTCCCAGGAATATTGCCTTACTGTAGTTATCCACAAACAGTTAACTTGATCAAGTACTACTGTGATTTCCTAAGTGAAAAAGAGAAAAAATTCATTTTAGGAGAAAATGCGTTAAAAGTATATCGATTCAAAGTATAATACTTTGATGATAATATGCTTATTTAAAAACTAGCTTAAAAAAAATTCATCCCTTAATAGCTCCCGCTGCTAATCCAGCTATAAGATATTTTTGTAAGAACAAGAAGATTAACACAACAGGAATTGCTCCTAAAACGGAGGCAGCCATAATTTCTCCCCAGGAGGCCCCACCACCCATAAAAGCCATCCATGAATATTGGCTTAATCCAATAGTCAACGTATATTTATCTACAGAATTTATCATGACGAAGGCGAATAGGTATTCCATATAGGAATTCGAAAATGCGAGTAATGATGCTGCTGCTATACCTGGAGCTGCTACAGGAAGAACAGCGTATCTGAAGGCGTTAGTCCTACTGCAGCCATCCACCATTGCTTGATCATCAAGATCCGAAGGTATAGTAGTAAAATACGATCTTAGGAACCAAAGAGAAAAGGGTATTGTGAAACTCAAGTAAGCTAACATTACAGAAAAAAGAGTATTTGTTAACCCTAGATAATGCATGGTAATGTATAATGGTATCACTAAAAGTATTGGAGGAAAGAGGTACGTGAATAAAACTGAAAGAGCAATAAAATCACGTCCTCTAAAATTAAACCTACAAAGACTATATCCCCCGAACACTGTAACAATCATAGTTATAAGAGTTGCACTGGTTGAAATAATTATACTATTTCTCATCCAAACAAAAAAGTAACTATCAAATAATACTTTCGTATAATGAGAGAAAGTTGGTTCAAAGATTAATATGGGAGGAAATTTCAACATAATAATATCTGGTTTTAAAGATGTCCATATCATTAGAATCACAGGCGAGAGTAAGATTAATACAGAAACCACAACTAATAGATATATGACAAAAACATTCCTGAATCCTTTACTAATTCTCAACATAGAAGGTTATCTCTCCCGACTTATTACTCTAATATATAGGATCACCCAAAAGAAAAGAAATATCGACATAGCTACTGCTATTGCCGCGCCTTGACCAACCTTTAAAGTTCCAAAAGACGTTATATAGGTAAGAACAGGTAAAATTTCTGTAGCACCTCGAGGTCCTCCTTTTGTCATAAGCCAAGGGATGTCAAAAAACTGGAATATCCAAATAAATCGTAGTACGAGAATAGTTCCAAGAAAATATTTTAGTCCAGGTAGAGTTACATATCTAAACTCTTGCCAATAGTTCGATCCATCCACTTTTGCAGCATCGTAAAGATGTTGTGGAATAGATTGAAGCC
>CAZAXO010000254.1:0-3128 GCA_964489085.1 uncultured Candidatus Bathyarchaeia archaeon | reverse complement strand
GGTCTTTTTAAAGGATAACTAAAAAATGAAATGCCTACAGAAAAGAATAAAGGAATAATACCAATAACTGTTAAATAGATTAACGCGGGTAAAACAAAAAAAATGGGGAGATATTTAGTTGATTTGCGCATACAAGTCAACCTAATCTAGATATATCCACCTGTTGTTAGAATATCGCCTAAGACACTTTTCACGTCTTCAGCCGCTTGTCTTGGAGTGAATTCTCCAGTCATAGCTTTAGTCACAGATACTGCGCAGCCATCCCATACTTCAAAGATCTCAGCTAATGGTGGAGGAGGCAGATCACCATCTGCCATTGTTTGATAAGTCGGTTTTATCATCGGGTTCATATCAATTGCTCTTTGCGTTGTCATTTGCTCCTCGATAACAGGCATCCAACCTTTACCTGATTCTAAGAGTTTCCATCCCTGTTCTACTCTGCTTACCCAGTAAATCCACATGAAAGCTTCCATCTTGTTTTTAGATGCAGCGGTTATTCCTGTTCCCCAGCCTAATCCCCACATATGCCTCTCATTGACTCCTTCCCAAACTGGGAAGCCTTTAAATCCCATACTCTTTGCGTAAGGATTCCTAGCTGGATCGATTAGATGTGCCATTGGGTTTCCCCAGTTACAGGTCATCGCTGTTATCCCACTTATGATATCTTCAGCTGGTTCTGAATAACTTTTTTTCAACGCACCAGGAGATATAGCATCTGAATTATAAAGGTCTACCATTATTTGAAATGCTTTTTCTGCTTTATCTATATCGACTACATTTTCTTTAGGTGGAGAGAACGGTTTCCACATTCCCATACATGTATCATCAGGATATCCTTGACCTGTATATCTGTAAAGCCATTGCTCAAATGCCATTCCGCCGCCTACTGCAAAATCAGTTCCATAGAAGTCATGATCTAATGTTTCACCAGCGAGTTTATCACCAGCTTTTCGAGCGAAGAATTTTGTTACATCGAAGAATTGCTTGTGAGTTTCAGGTGGAACAAGGTCATACCCGTACTCGCTATTAAAGGCTGTTTTCTCGTCAGAATTTTCGAATAGATCAGCACGATACGCCATAATGACATTATTGTAATTTGGGCTTATACATACATATTTACCTGTCCCTGGTCCAGGCGCTGTTGGATCGAAGGTTGTAGGGTCTTCACACATATGCTTCTGTAGTCTAAGTGGCATTGTATCACGTACTGTTGGTAAATTATTCTCTTCTTCGAAATCTCCTAGATAGTGCCATCCTGGTTTCATCGAAGCGAAGGGTGCTATTAGCGTTCCATCACAATCTATTACATCGTAATAGTCGCCGCCTGTTGTCATCTCCAATATGCCTTTCTCATATACAGTATCCCATGGATAGATTTCAAGTACTGGCTTAATACCGGTTAATTGTTCGAATTCGTCGCTTAATATATCTCTTACCATACATGATGGTTCATCTGCTACTAATACTCGTATGGTAGTTCCTTTCTTTGGCATGTACGGTATTTCGGGTATTGGATATTGTTCAGTTGGTTGTGCTGTTGCAGTTACCCCTTGTGTAACGGTTGCAGTTTCAGTCTTGGTTATCGTCTCCGATGGTGCTTTTGGGGCTCCGTAATATCCTCCAGCAGCACCTATTGCAATGCCGACTACGCCTGCTCCAGCTACTTTCGCATAATTTCTTCTAGATACTTTTTCTTTTTTCATTTTTTAAATCCTCTTATTGAGGTTAAACAGCTTTAAAGATGACTTAGTATATAAAAGTTAGGATTATCATTTTTAACACATTTGGATTTTAAAGTTATGTTTTAAAAATCAAAATATTCTTTTGTATATTGTAAACAAATTGAATATGATGGTGAAGGTATTGTGTAAAGCTGGTGAATATTTTAAACGATCTTTTTTCGCTATAGATGGTCTATGGTTTCTAGAAATTGAAAAACAATATTCTTTTGATGAAGCTTTGGAGCTAGATGAAAAAGTATGGTGGATTATGCCTAAGATTCAATCAAGAAAAATACGAGAATTATATGATATTAAGGGAGATAGCCTCACAGATCTTGTAGAAGCTTTGAAAATTAAATTCACTTTTGAAGGTTATAAAATACATATTAAAAAAATCCGGGATGATTATATTCAAATACTTGTCACTGAATGTCCATGGTTTAATATTATGAAGAGAGCTGACAGAGAAGTATTAGCAGGTAAAGTTGGAGAACGAATATGTAGTGTTGAATATAGGAGTTGGGCAGATTCTTTTAATACACAAATTGTTTTTACATTAACTTCTCAGTTATGTAAAGGTGAGACCATGTGCCAATTTAATTTCAAGATTCATGATAGTAAATAATTAATCGCTGACCTGTAGTTGAGTATATTATGGTACTAGATTGTTACCAATTCTTCTCCAAGTAAAACCTTATTTATAACTATTTTAAGATTATATAGAAAAGTCTCATAAAAATCTCATTTTCGGGTATCAAACGTGAGACAAAAACATTTTTAGTTTAATTTAGCTACCCTGCCTAGTTATTAGAATTAATAGTTACACTTTCCCTTTTCATTATCTGTTACTGAATGATGAATATTTTCTCATGCTTGAGTATTATTTTTTTTTATATTATTATGCAATGTCTCATTTAGACTAATGGAAGAATTGTTGGAGGAGTAGTAAAAAAATTAGGGCCGCTTAAGGATGATTTTAGTTATAATAAGCAGTGAGTTGATGAAATAACCGCTCGTTTTTACAACATTGAAGAACTGATCAAATCGATAGAAAAAAAGTATGCTCTTGAGAAGGTAGAAGAGAAGAGGACATCGTAATGCGTAAATTGTCAAAGGTGAAAGTTAGAACGAACCTTAAAAAAGAAATCAATTATGCTTATGACCAGACCTTATTAGAATCACTATTCACTATTAGATCAACAGAAGGTTTACCTGTCATAGAAGGATTAAAGATACTGCAGAAATCAAAGGCTACAAGTATATCATTAACGCTTGATAAACCTTATCACTTTTTTTATGCTAGAAAGAAAGGGCATAATTTTAATATTACGCTAAGGAGAAAAGGTAAGGAGGTCGAGTTTACCCTCCCAAAAGAAAAACTGGATAACTATTAGCAGACGGCTACTC
>CAZAXO010000253.1:0-3159 GCA_964489085.1 uncultured Candidatus Bathyarchaeia archaeon | reverse complement strand
TTTTTATTGGGATCAAGCCATTTCCAACGTAGTTCATGAGGGGCATTTATATTTTTTAAACTTACCCATGAAATAACTTGATTGTCTCCTAATTTATAGTTGTTCTTGAAATGTAATGGTTGACCAACTGCATCAACATCTGCGCAGATAAGATGTCTAGTTGCGAGAATTCCATGAGTAATCTCAATACGAGAGAAAAATAAAATCAGTGATAAGCATAGTAGAGTGAAAAACCAAGTTTTCAGTCTAGATTTCAAAGTAGTACTCTTCTACAATTTATAAAGGTGTAGTATCATAGTATTATGTGTTATAATAGAGAGCCTATGCATCGACGGTTACAAAAAATATAATAGGCAGGGATAAAGTGATTTACCAAATTGTTTATTTATTCTTTTTTTTGAGGTCACCCATAATACCAAATTCAGTTTTGAGTCGGTATTCCTTTAGTACATTAGCATCAATATCATACATTACTGCATTATACGAATGAGTTACCTCTCAGAATATGTAAATATAGGCGATACAAAGCATGATCATGCCAGCTGCGAAAAGGAGTACTACTATTGTTGATGCAGATATTCCAGCAATTTGATCTATAAATAATAGGGTTGATGAAAGAATAGAAATAAATATTGCTAAAAACATTAGTTGGAAAGCATTTTTTAAAGTTTATCACGAAGTATAAGAATGGACACTTCGCTGTAAGTCTTGTAAGCAGTAAGTATTCAATTTTTTCTCTATCTTTGTAACTTTAAAAAAATGTCATTTTTGATAAGTTCCAATCGTTCATTATTGGTAATTCTTATTCTATCAATAATTCTTCCATATCTTGTTTGCACTATTAAAAGAAAGAGCCTATTCCCAGAAAACATCACTACTGGAACCAATGCTGTCTGGAATAATTTAGTAAGATATGGAGATTCAATAAAGAAATTGATCTCATACATATTTAGCAACGAGTTACTGTATTTTAATCTTGAAAATCAGATTTAAAGGATGCTAATTTGGTAATATCATATATAGAAAATATTATTCGCGGTAAAGGATGATCTCTAGATATATATTAAAAGAGTTGAGTTTTCTATTCCATTACCTAAGTGAATGAGAACAAAGAAATGATAGCTCAGTAATATTTATAGCACATCGATTTGAGTGAAGTCATGAGGCGCTTTCATCGTTGGTTAAAAATAATATTAAGAAACGGGTCATTAATTCCAGTAAACCAGTATTACCGTTAATGATTTCAGCTCATTTCATTAATGATTTATATCAGATGAGTTTACCTCCTTTCTTACCCCTATTAATCTCTACTTTCAATCTAAGTTATTATAGCGCAGGAAGCTTAATATCAATAAGTCTATTGATGGCATTTATTGCATCGTTGATAGCGGGTCATTTAGCAGATATAGGTGGTAGGAGAAAACAGATCTTAGTGACCGGCTATACTTTATATGGTATCTCGATGGTGCTTCTAGGTTCTTCTTTCAACATTTTATCATTAATACTAGCTATTGCAATATTAGGTATAGCTCAAGGTATGTATCATCCACAAGCATTCTCATTCATTAATTTTTTTATAAAGGGAGGTATAGGGCGAGCGATGGGGATACATGGAATTGGAGGTAGTATAGGCCATGCTTCAGCACCTATAATAATAGGTTTTTTAATAGTTACATGGGGGTGGAGGAATGGATCATTTCTTCTTATTATTCCCGCTATTATAATGGTTTTAATACTTTTACGTTTTCTACATAATCCCCCTCAATTTACCTCAAGTAAATCCATTAAAAATATTACATTACCTCTACTACTCGTAATATTACTTGCTTCAATGAGGTCAATTGTTTATCGTGGCTTCGTTTCATTTTTACCTTCTTTCTTTGTCTATGAAGGAAATACTATTCTACAAGCAGGTATACTTACAGCTTTAATGCTTATAATAGGTATAATAGCCCAACCTTTGGGGGGAAGTATTTCAGATAAAATTGGAAGAAAAAAAGTTTTTCTACTAGCGTCACTATTATTGACAATTTCTCTTGTAGGATTTATCTTTTCAACTGGTTTGTTTAGATTATTTTTCTTACCTCTAATTGGATTGAGTATTTTCGTAACTTTTCCGGTTACTTTTGTTTGGACATCTGAACTCATCGGAATGAAAAGAACAGGAATTTCACTTGGATTAATGTTTGGAACATCCTCGGTAGTCGGCTCTATCTCACCAATATTTCTAGGATACTTTATTGATCTATGGGGATTTATACAATCTTTCTATTTATTACCTATCTTTTCTGTAATAGCTATAATAGCGACACTTATTATTCCAGAGACAAAAAAAATAAAGTAAGATTTTAAATAGCGACTGTACATACTAATTTAAAGAGAGAATAAGAATGATAGATGAAAAAGTTAATTTTTACAACATAAATAAAGTTATGAATAACACTGAGATTCCAAAAATAGGAATTGGATTATTGGGATACGCTTTTATGGGGAAAACCCACTCAAACGCATATACAAAGATGCCTTATATCTTCTGGCCTCCACCAGCTATCCCTAAATTGATCGCTATTTGTGGTAGAAATAAATTAAAGGTATCTGAAGCTGCTAAAAGATATGGGTACTCGAAATATTATACTGATTGGCATCATCTTGTAAAAGATCCTAATATTGAATTATTCGATAATGGAGCACCCAATAATCTACATGAAAAACCATGCATTGAAGCAGCTGAGAATGGAAAACATATTCTCTGTGAAAAACCATTGGGGATAACAGCAGACGAATCGAAACGAATGGTTAATGCAATACAAAAATCTAGAGTAAAAGCCATGGTGGGCTTTAATTACCGATTTATTCCCGCTATACAACTCGCAAAGAAACTGATTAAAGAGGGTAAAATAGGTCGAATATATCATTTTCACGCAAAATATCTTCAAGAATGGATAATGGATCCAAATTACCCAATGGAATGGAGATTAGAAAAAAAATTTGCTGGATCAGGAGCTTTAGGCGATTTAGGATCACACATAATAGATCTTGCTCACTTTTTAGTAGGCAATATTTCTTCAATAACTGCGATGACAAGGACATTTATAGATAAAAGGCCTACAATAGAAGATTCGAATACTAAAAAAAGGGTTGATGTAGATGATGCATTTG
>CAZAXO010000252.1:0-3159 GCA_964489085.1 uncultured Candidatus Bathyarchaeia archaeon | reverse complement strand
GTTATATTCGGGATCAAGCTTCCAAATCTTATAATAGAACAATAGGTCAACGGTATGCCCCATCCAATACTCAACCGAGTTCGTTTTGAAACCTTCACCCTTCGCTTTTTCAAGCAGAGAACGGACAATATCACGAAGCTCATGCAGGTTATAGCCGTAACGACTACCCTCATCCCCATATCCTTTTACTAATCCTATTCGTCGTAATAGTCTTGCATGAGAAGATATAATAGCTCTTCTTTTCAAGCCTTTTTTACGTATATTCATCCCTGCGGGTTCTCCCTCTTTCGGATATCCTCGCATATGTTCAAAGTAGAGTCGCCAAGCTTCTAAGCAATCTCGTCCAATAAACGTATTAAAAGGCTGCGGATTATTCTTTCGTCCACGAAGAAAATCAACTTTAAACGGTGTATCTATTCCAATATTCTTAATGTGTTGACCTAATTCAAATCCTCTCTTATTGAATATTTCAAACCGTTTTAAATCCATGACGCCTTGAAAAAGACTCAAATATACTGCTTGATCACGAATATCAGCTTCCTTCAATATCATCTTAACAGTATCAGTATTCAGCCGACCCATACTTGCATCGCGTGTAGGAGAAAAATTAACAGGAGTCTTAGGAAGTTCAGCTCGGTTATGCAGAAAAAATGAGCGGATATATGCATAACGTGTTTTCATAGTTTGATAGCGCCCACCCTTATCTCTAACGTGATCAACCACTAAATCGGCAATCCTATAACGATCATCTCCAACCGCTTTCTTTTGAAACGATACCATATCATCTAGACTGTTAAAATCACCATGCTTCTTAATCCAATCTTCAAAAATTGAAATAGCACTAGTACAAGCTTGACGACTAATAGGAGCTATTCGAGATAACCATTTTTCAATTAACGGTGAAATCGCATTATTCATAATAAATAATAGAGAATTAAAATATTTAAAGTTAACATTATCAGTAAATTAATCTTTGTTAGTTATTTAATTGACGTTTCTTTTATTGAATCTAGTTTAATTGATTATTTACATTTCCATTAACTTTTTAGATATCTTTTATCAATTTTCGCTGCTACGGTCCACAAATTCCCTATTCTAATCCTTCCAACTTGAGAGCAGAGCATTAATCCATCAAATCGATTAATGTTATACTTCTGTTCCATCCACATAACCAACTCTAAAAAGGCTATTCTGATAGCATCTTCAAAACTTCTCCCAGCACTTGTAGAAGCTACAAACATTACTTCCTTCTCCGTCTCAATTCTAGGCCAAGTAATTGATTCCTTCTTCAGATCTATCATAACTCTTACTTCTGCAGGCATTTCAATGGCTGTTCCAGATATTTCTCCATCACCTTGAACTGCATGCACATCTCCAATGTAGAGTAATGCGCCATTGTGGAATACAGGAAGAGATATAGTGCTGCCTGGGCATATATCTGATAGATCCATGTTGCCACCATGCATGTCTGGCAATCTACTAGAAGATATCGACTCCGATTCAGCATGTGGAGCTACCCCTATAGTTCCTATCATTGGTTGATAGGGTATAGTTAATTTATCTGAAAAATATACGAGGCCGTTTTTGATTTTACATACTTTTGTTTTAGCTGGAATATTATTCTTCATAAGTTTAAATATTGGTACACTAGTGAGATAGGATTCATTAAAACCTTTGGCAATATAGGTAACGCCTTGACCTATAGTGGGTTTGATCTCTTCTATTGTAATAACTATGGAATCTCCCTTTTCCGCTCCCTGTACATCGATGGGACCAACTAATGGATTTCCAAAAGGACAGCTGTCCCGATCCCTTATGTCTTCTGAACTTCGAAGTTGTCCTGAAGTTGCATCTTCAGTTTCAATGTGTAATTGTTCTTTAGGGTTGATACTGATAATAGACTTATCATATGGACTTAATGTATATCTTAATCCACTATTTCTATTCGATACTCTCTTCATTTTACTTCCCATTGTTAAGTTAGTTCACTTACATGCATAGTATAAACGAATATTCTAGTTAAGTTTTAATTGATCGTATTAGCAACTCTATATTATTCTAAAGGTTGGGAAAATTTTATGCAATATTCGGAAGGTAACTTTGGGAGAATTTTTGTCATTAGACTTCACGATGGAGATCGACTACCCAATACAGTTGAGTCATTTGCAAAGCATAAGAATATTAGGAGTGCTGTCTGCTTTTTTTTAGGAGGAGTAAAAGATAAGGGACGAATTGTTGTCGGACCTTCGAATGAGAGTATTAATCCGATTATTCCACTCGTGGAAACCTTACAAGGAATCCATGAAGTATGTGGGTTAGGCACATTATTTGTAAATAAAGAAGATACTCCGATACTTCATATGCATGCATCTTTTGGAAGGGCTGAAAAAGTTATCACTGGATGTATTCGGTTGGGAATAGACGTTTGGAATATAGGTGAGGTTATTATATTTGAAATTATGGATGCTATTGCTCAAAGGAAAAAAGATAAAGAGACTGGATTTGAACTATTAGAAACTGTGTAGCTTTTACTAGACCCTTAAAAGGATTTTCAAGAGTTTTATTTTAGATTTTTATCGATCGATTAATAAAAGATGTGGTATCTAACCTTCACTATACATTAGTAGAGTAGTATAAGGTAAACATCATGAGTATTCTTGAAGTGGAAGATCTTGTAATAAAAGTAGCTGATAAGGTTATCCTAGATGGTATAACGTTTAAGTTACAAGAGCATGAAAATTATATCTTATTTGGACCCAATGGATCAGGTAAAACAGCGCTCATTAGTTCAATACTGGGTCTTCAACCATTTGAAGTAGTATCCGGAAAAATTGTATTTATGGGAGAAGATCTTACCGCAAAAAATATCGAAGAGAGAGCGAAACTTGGTATCTCAATAGGATTTCAAAATCCACCTGAGATCATGGGAGTAACATTATCCCAACTATTAAAGTTGTGTCTAAGTAAGGATGCATTCAACAGTACAGAGGATAAATTAATTGATACATTTAACTTACGAGACTTTTTAAATCGAGATATCAACGTTGGCTTCTCTGGTGGAGAACGGAAGCGAGCCGAAATATTGCAAATGATTTTATTAAAGTCGAAGCTTCTACTTCTCGATGAACCCGACTCTGGTGTTGATATAGAGAGTTTAAA
>CAZAXO010000251.1:0-3178 GCA_964489085.1 uncultured Candidatus Bathyarchaeia archaeon | reverse complement strand
AAGGAGACATCCATGATATTGGTGCTAAAATACTAATTCCTATTCTCGAAATCGCCGGCTTCGAAGTCAAATATGCTGGTATCGACGTCCCTATCGAAACGTTCATCAAAGAAGCTGAATCATTCCATGCGGACATTATTGGACTCTCCTCATTTATGACGACTACTATGATTGAACAGGAAAAACTGATAAAAGAACTCGAAAAAAGAGGATTACGCGAAAAATACAAAGTTATGATAGGTGGAGGACCCATTTCAGAAGAATGGAAAAATCGCATTAAAGCTGATGGTTATGCTCCTGATGCGCCTCAAACAGCAGAGGTCGCAAAGCAACTATTAGCTAAGTAAAGAATGGGTCAGATAATCTATAACCAAATTTTTTTATCAAAACACTATTTAGAAGACAAGTTGATACGATATAATGCTGACGCCTAAAGAGAGATTTTTAAACACTATAAATAGAAAAAGTGTTGATAGACCACCTACTTTTCTTTCGGGATGTCTGCAATCTGCGACTTTTGAAACAATGAATCACATAAATATTTTCTTTCCAAATGCCCATAGAGATCCTAAAGAAATGGCGAAACTAAGCATAGCATCTTATAAATACACGGGGATTGAATGTGTTGGCGTTCCATTTGATTTAACAATTGAGACGGAAATATTAGGTGGAAAAGTACTATGGAAAGATGAGAAAGATTTTATTCCTATCGCAGAACCGCTTCTTAATACGAACGTAAATGTTGAAAAATTAGTGTATCATGATGATTTATCAAAAGTTGGCAGGGTACCAGTAATTCTTGAAGCACTGGAATTAATCAATACTAATGTAAATGATTCTCTACCCATTGCAGCAGGTATCACAGGCCCCTTTACCCTTGCACAGAATCTTATAGGAGCAACTAAATTTTTTGAGATGTTATATACAGATCCGGAAGTAATAAAAAATATCATTGCGGTGTCTACAGAGACCTTAATTAAGTATATCGCATTACTTCAAGATAAATATCCTGATGTATTAACCATATCTGAGCCAGTAGCTTCAGGTACTCTGATAAACTCAGCATTATTCGAAGAATTTGTTAGTCCATCAATAAAAAAAATTGTAAATGCTACAGATTTACCGATAATGCTACATATTTGTGGGAAATCATTTACTTTAATATCAAATGTAATAGAAACAGGTGTAGACGTTTTTAGTATTGATGAAAACGTTGATATCGTTTCAGCAAAAAAAGTCGCGGGTAAGAAATTATTATTTTCAGGAAATATTTCTCCTGCTAAAACACTACTTTTTGGTAGCGAAACTGATGTAATCAATGAAACAATTCGAGTACTGAAAGGCGGGATGGATATTCTCGCTGCGGGATGCGGAATACCAGCTGAGACGCCAAATAAAAATCTGCAAGCAATGGTTAATACTACTAAACAGTTTACTTTATTAGAATAAACAATTGGCTAGCTTAACAATGTGATTTATACTATTTATGGATTATCTTAAAATTTAAAAGTTAATTTAAATTATCAGATTTATATGAAACTAGAAAATAAGGTAGCCTTAATTACAGGAGCTGGAAGAGCGAAAGGAATGGGATTTGCTTCAGCTACTAAATTAGCTGAAGAAGGTTCAAAAATAGCTATCGCCGCCACCTCTAGTGAAATCATTGAAAGAGCTAATGAATTAACAGAAAAAGGATTTGATGTCATTCCATTTCAAATAGATCTTACTATAATGTCAGATGTACTGAAGATGATCAATAAAATTGTAGAGCATTATGGAACTATTGATATCGTCGTGAATATTGCTGGAATAGGTCCTCGAGGATCTTCAACACTAGAATCGGTTGGGAAATATTTTATTGATTTAACAGAAGAAGAGTGGGATGCACAAATTGCCGCCAATTTAAAAACGACATTTAATTGTATCAAAGCTGTTCTACCAATAATGATCAAACAGCGATATGGTAAAATTGTAAATATGTCATCGGTTACAGGACCTTTTGTGTCAATTCCTGGTACGTCTGCTTATTCAGCAGCTAAAGGAGGAGTTTCAGGTTTAACTAAAGCGTTAGCTCTTGAAGTAGCAGAATATAACATCACTGTGAATTCTATTGCACCAGGATGGATTGATACAGGAAAACCACTTGAAAGAAAAGGAGGATTATCTTCTCCTATGAAACGAGCTGGAAGACCAGAAGAAGCGGCTAGTCTTGTTCTATTTTTATCATCTGATGACTCCTCTTATCTGACAGGACATGATATAATACTAGATGGTGGTCATATATTACAAGAGCATAAGGGCGTTGGTAACATAGAATTTGAGTAAATAAAATATTCTAGTGTAAAGAATCATAAGTAAAGAATCATAACATCTTTTTTTATTTCTTTAACCTCGAGATGCGTAATTTTTCAGTGGAAAAAAAATACTATTCTACAGCGAGTGTTATTATCTCCTCTATATTTCTGCTTTGAGGAATGATTATAGGGGTATTAACTCCTGAAGATCTAAAAGACTTTAACTTCTTCTTACAATCATTTGGTGTACCATAAATTGAAGTTGCTTCCAATATAGTATCTGAAATAATTCTAAGTGCTTTTTTCCTCTTTCCTTGCAAATATGCTTTACGTATAGGAGTGAGTTCAACTTCAGAAAAACCTAATATTGAAAGATGATGATCAAAGGTTCTATTTATTAACAAAGATAAAATAGTTGATTTTACATTTTCTTTGGCTACTTGATAATCTGATGCTGCAGAGACAATAACAAATGCTGTGATATCAATGTCATCTAAGGATCTTCCTGTTTTTTCAGCTCCCAGTTTAATATTCTCTAAAGCCCACTTGATATACTGAGGAGAGTAAAATCCATCACTTAAAATAACGCCATCGGCAACTTCACCCGTCAACTGCAACATATTCGATCTCCTTGCTGCAAGATAAACTGGAATAGACTGTTGAATTGGTTTAAAGACGAGTTTCACCTTTGTAAGTTTGTAGATCTCACCAGTATAATTGAGAGTTTCCCCTGTCCAAAGTCGTTGAAGAATATCAATATATTCTCTCATTGTTGCTAAGGTTTTTCTAAAGGGTATACCCACTTGTTCAATGTATCTTCGTGCACCATTTCCTATACCACAAATTATTCTCCCGTTAGAAAGTTCATCCAAAGTGGCAAAAGT
>CAZAXO010000250.1:0-3179 GCA_964489085.1 uncultured Candidatus Bathyarchaeia archaeon | reverse complement strand
GTATCGAGGTTTTAACAGGAATTAAAGCAGGTAAAAAAGATCACGAGGACACTTTTGAAGAAGGATCAATAAATGATAAGGTAAATAAGCGTCTACAATTAATGGCAGAAAAACTCAGGGAATATCCAGGTTATCTTCCAGAAGGAGAAAATAAGAAAGAATAAAATAAGAATATTCGACTGACAATACATAAATTTAAAAGGATTATTGAAGAACTTGCTAATTTGTGATCTCGAATATTATTCTCTTATCTTTATATGATGAAACCTTAATTTTTAACTTCTAATTAGAAAGGGGGAAGCTCAAATACGAGAAAAATCGAATATATTACTTAATTCTGGTAAGACAGAAAAAACAATTTATAAAATAAAAAAAGGTTTATGGAACATTATTGGAACCTCTTTTGTTATTATAGCAATACTTGGAATACTTCTTCCTCTTTTACCTACTACTCCATTTCTTTTACTTGCTGCTGCATGTTATGCGAAGGGATCAAAACGATTCTACAATTGGCTATTAAATAACAAGTTTTTCGGCAAATACATTACTAATTATAGAGAAGGAAGAGGTATCCCCATTAAAAGTAAGATTATAACTATTAGTTTGTTATGGCTGACCATAAGTTACTCAGCACTATTTGTGGTAACAATTTTCATAGGACAATTAATTTTAATCCTTATTGCTACAGGAGTAACCTATCACATACTCACAATAAACACATTAAAAAAATAGCTTGTATATGATAAAACGTGATGGTAGTTAAAAAGGAATCATTGTCTCTTCTTTTTCAGAAGAAAATATGATATTAAAATTCCAATAACGGCAAATGCAGCTGTTGGGTAGAACGAATAGATATAACTACCAAATAAATCTCGTAATCTACCTGAAATTAATGTTCCAAGAATAGCGCCAACGCCATATGCAGTGAACATAATACCATAATTTTTAGCATAATGTTTTGTTCCATAAAATATAGCTGTAGCTGTAGGTGCTATTGCAAGCCATCCTCCTAGAGTTACCCAAAATCCGAAAAAGCAGAGAAGATATAAAATAACTTGTCCTTCTTTAGCTGTCAACATACCAATTGATGCTAAAAAAATAATTACAAATGATATAATAGCCGTATATTGTGGACTTATTCTATCGGTAAGCCAGCCAAATAGAGGTCGGCCAACACCATTAAAAACAGCGAATATAGAGACTGCAAATGCAGCTGTTAAAGAATCAAGATTGATAATCTCTTGACCAACAGGACTTGAAATTCCAATAGCCATGAGACCACTTAAGGTACCAAATACATAACATAGCCATAATCCGTAGAATGTTGAAGTATGTAACATAGAAGACGTATTAAAATTAATAATTTTTTTGATTGTCGTTTGTTGTTTCCACTCTTTAGATCTCCATTCTACACTAGGAAACCTCAATGGAACTGCTAATACTATAAGGAGTGCTAGGAAAAGCATTCCTAATATACTGAATGTTCTGAGAGGTCCATATAAGTCAATTAGACTTCGTGCTAAGGGAGCAGTAATAAAAGGAGATAATCCAAAACCAGTAAGCGTAAGCCCAACAGCTAATCCTTTTCTATCAGGAAACCATCGTGTGGCAACTGCTATGGGTCCACCGTAAACAATACCTACTCCTCCACCAGCTATTATCCCATAACTTATGGTGAGCATAATGATGTTTGAGGAGAAACTCGCCAATATCCAACCGATACCGACCATTACACCTCCAATCATTGTAATGGTTCGAGGACCATATTTATCAAGGAATCTGCCCGCGACAGGCATCAACAAAGCAAATAAAGCTAAAAAAAACATGTAAGGTAAACCGCTTTCAGTAGCGCTAATATGGAATAATTGTTCTAAAGGTTTTTTAAAAACACTCCACGAGTAGATACTCCCTAAACAAATGTTTATTATCAATCCGAGAAATACGAAAATCCATCTTCCTTTCTTAATTGGTAATCCAAAAACTGTCTCCTGTGTCATACTGTTTCACTTCACTGATCTATCTGTCGTCTAAATTTTACTGCTTAATTTTAAATTGATAGGGGATAAGATATATAATATATAAGAATATTGTTAACTAACTTTTTTTAAGGCAAATGTTTTCCTTAATAGACTAGATAGAAAAATCGAAGTAATCTAAAAGGAGTCATTCTCTGTTAAAATCTGGAGAGCTTTATTAATCTTTTCTACACTCTCATCATTTATCTCTGAAAGTTGATACGCAATCGCTAAAAATTTTTCCCTTGCTTTCTTTGCTTCAGGATTTAATTTCTGTATTTCAAGAATAACATTGATATTTTTGTTTAACTTTTGAAGTAATTGGAGAGTTGAACGGAAACTTCTTGTATAAAATTTAGGATCTAACGCTGAATTGTGTAATTGATCTTCAAGTGTCACACTAAGAGAGATCAGTGAATAATGATGAATGACTTGGTAAGCTGCCATTATTTTATCATGTTTAGAAGCGGAGATACTTGTAACATTTAAGCCTAAAAAATCAAGGTTATGAAGAAAAGTATTAGATAAAGGACCTGAAACCACTTTTACCGCTAATAAATTCTCTCCTCTGAATTTTCTTACTTGAGGACCGAAGAGTGGGTGGATGCTTAGATATTCTAATCGTTTAGGAAGAGAACTCGAAATAATTGGAATGATAGGGCTTTTTACTGACGATGTATCAACAAGTAAACTATTAGGTTTCATCTTTTCAGCTATTTTCAGACATATAGCAGAAGTAACCTCAATTGGAACAGAGACTATAACAATATCTTGATCCATTACTGTATCTAAAACACCTCCTACTACATCTAACTGTGATGCAATGCGAAGTGCTTTCTTCTTTGATCGACTACATATTGTAATAGTATAACCAAGTCGTTTCATCATTCGAACAAGAACCGGGCCCATATGACCGGTTCCCCCAATTATTGCTAATTTGCTCGAGGATAAGATCCTATTACTTTTAGAAAAGCGCATAGACTCTCTAACTCCTGTATAGCTTCTGAACATAACTTTTCAAGTCGATGACCCTCAAAGTCGCAATAAAAAAGATATTCCCAGGGTTTATTTCTAGTAGGCCTCGACTCTATCTTTGTAAGATTGAGGTTCCTCGATGAGAATGGTTTAAGGGCTTTCTGTAGTGCCCCTGGTGTATGTGATAAA
>CAZAXO010000249.1:0-3195 GCA_964489085.1 uncultured Candidatus Bathyarchaeia archaeon | reverse complement strand
AAATAGGTAATTACGTAAAATAAAATAATATGTGATTACCCAACGCTAGCGGGGGGGGGTAGCCAGGTTAACCCGCAGGGCTCATAAGACCTTAAGACACCCTGAGATCGGATGTTCGAATCATCCCCCCGCTACCAAAGTAACAAATTGTTTTTTTAATTTAGTATATCTTTGAAAGTTAAGTTCACAAACAGTTAAATCGATATTTCATCATTTAAAGATTGATGATACTATGGTAAGACACAGTAATATGAATGCCATGCGTCTTTATAAACCGAAACTTCTAAAATATGAATCAGTAAAAGTACCGGAAATTAGTAAAGGAGAAATTCTAGTAAAAAATCGTGTAACTTTAACTTGCGGTACCGATTTAAAAATGTATAAGAGAGGGCATCCTTATGCAAAACTTCCTTTAATTATTGGTCATGAATTTGCTGGTGAAGTTGAAAAAGTAAATAAAGTTACGGATTTTAAGGAAGAAATGAGAGTTGTAGCAGCGAATTCTGCTCCATGTAATGAATGTTTTTATTGCAAAAAAGGGAAACAAAATTTATGTAGAAAGATTGATGAAACTTTGATTGGATTTACTTGTGATGGAGCATATGCTGAGTATATTCGGATTCCTGCTCATATCGTCAAGTATAATACTCATATAGTTCCTGATCATGTAAGCTTTAGTGAGGCAGCTTTGCTTGAACCCTTAGCTTGTGTCATTCATGGTTTTGAGCTCACTAATACGCAGTATGGTGATCATGTAGTAATTATTGGAGCTGGTCCAATAGGACTTATGCACCTTCAACTTGCAAAAAAAATGGGATGTGAAATAACAGTAGTTACTGGTAAATCTGATAATAGGCTTGCAGTAGCTAAAGAATTAGGTGCTTCAACAGTTATTAATGCAAGTAAAGAAGAACCTTTGATGAAAATCAGAGAAATTACAGATTCTATTGGAGCTGATATTGTTATTGAGGCTGCTGGTCAGTCGAAGACATGGGAACAAGCAGTAATGATGGCAAGGAAAGGCGGCACTGTTCTATTATTTGGAGGATGCAAAAGAGGAACAACTGTATCTTTTGATACATATCACGTTCATTATGGAGAGTTAACTGTTTTAGGAGTGTTTCATCACACTCCTGATTCAGTGAAAAAGGCATTAGCGTTACTTTCTTCAAAAGTAGTAAGTTCTGAAAAAATCATCACTCACCAAAAGAACTTGCAGGATTTAGAGATTGCACTTAATATGATGGATGAAGGTAGAGCTAGCAAAATTGCAATTAAACCATAATACACAGTAGACTTATGCTATTGACAATTAAACAATTTTTAAATGATATTCTTATTCACAATAAAATTTTGAATTTATCGTTTAACTATCACTTTTAATGCTTCGCTATTTGTATTAGCAAATTGAATCGCATTAATAGTATCAGCTAAAGAAAATGTATGACTGATAAGTTTGGACATAATCGATTTATTTTTTTTGATAAATTGTAAGGAAATATCCAACTCGATCTCTGTTGTAGAATAGTTTGGAATAATCATAATTTCATTGATGAAAATTTTGCCCATATCATATGTAAATATTTCATCTTTAGAAGGAACTCCGAAGAGCAAGAGACGTCCCCCCTTCCTTGTACAATCCAATCCTTGACTTAGAGTCTTCGAGTATCCTACAGCATCGATTACTAAGTCAGCACCTCTTCCATCAGTTAACTCTTTCACGCGTTGACCTACGATCTCATTTTGAGGATTGATAGTATAATCTGAACCGAAATTATGTGCTTGCTGTCTTCTATATTTTAATATCTCACTTGAAATTATGATATGAGCGCCAAAGTAACGTCGTAATAAAGTTATCATTATAAGTCCTATGGGGCCTGCTCCTATCACTAATACATTCTCTCCTACTTCAACTAAACTTTTTTTTAAACCTCTGATACAGCAAGCAACGGGCTCCATCAATGTGCCGATCTCGAAAGTTATATCATCAGGTAATTTGAAGATCGCGCCTTTCTGAACATTCGACTCCGGTACTCGAAAATATTCAGCGAATCCGCAAGGATCTAAGTTGCTTTCGCTAAATTCTTTACACATAGTATAATTTCCATGTTTACAATAGTAACAAGCATAACAAGGAACATGATGATGAACAAAGACTCTCTCATCTACTTGAATATTCTTTACATCTGTTCCTATCTTATCAACTCTTCCCGTTACTTCATGACCCAGTTTAGGAGGAGTTAAAAAATTACCCTCCATCTTCTCAATATCGGTTCCACAAACGCCACATGCTTTCATCTCCACAAGAATCTCTCGTGATTGTATCTTCGGAACCGAAACTTCTTCAACACTCGCATTATTTGGTCCGTATAATAATGCCGCTTTCACTGTAATAATCTCCCTAACGTAATATAGATAATAGAAATTTAAATAATCCACATTAATGTAAGTACAATACTTACGAGTTTATGTTACTGTTTTCTTTAATTTTTTTCTTAGTTCAGATACTTTCTTTATTGACTGCGTTAGTATCGGTTTCTCGCGTAATATGCCTTGAGGTCTATATATTAATATTAACAGCATCATAACTCCAAATAATATATATTCTAGCCATATTGCCTCAAATGGAAGGTGTAGAAGAGAGGTTATCTCATATTTATAGGTTGTTAGTAGTATTCGTGCAGAGACAAAAGAAAATGTACCGAGTAAAACTCCTGCATTATTCGCCGCTCCGCCTAATAGAACCATGAGAATCGGATAAAAAGTCCATTCTACCCTGCTGAAACTCGTTGCGATTACGTTAACAGAGTAAAGAGAATAGAGTGCTCCTGATAATGAGGCGATGGATGATCCAACCATTACTGTCTTAACTCTAAGTTTCATTACATCTTTCCCATAAGCCTTTACTACCATTTCATTTTCTCTCATTGCTCGTAAAGCTCTCCCATAGGGTGAGTTGAGTATTCGCTCAGCGAATAAATAGACTATTAGAGCAATTACTAACACTAATACTGTAAACGCTAAGGTTCTGTGTTGGCCTGGAATGAAAGCAAATACATCTGGAAGAGAGACACCATAGTAGCCACCTATTATATTAACGTTATAATAGGATACTAACAATGATACTTCACTTATCGCCAATAATGTTATAGCTAAATAATCTTCAGACAATTTGGCGCTTGGAAGGATAAAGAG
>CAZAXO010000248.1:0-3224 GCA_964489085.1 uncultured Candidatus Bathyarchaeia archaeon | reverse complement strand
TAAATCGCTCTAATCCAGAACCGCTAAAAAGTCTATTTTGGGCTTGACCATTACATGTTGACTTCGAAAGTGTTCTTTGGCCATTCGTATGGAAACTGCCAACGCTCACGTGACTCCTCTCTTAAGGTCTCTACATATAAAAATAGCAACTTGCCGATATATGCGGGGCGTTTATCGAAAAGAGAAATCATATAGTCGGTAACAAGAGCAGGCTCTTCGACCTGAATAAGAATTCTCGGTATCCCATCCTTCTCAGTTGCAAAAATGTCTTTCTTCTGCTCAACGTATTTTCTTCTAAATCTTTTTTTATAAGCTAGTTTTAGTTTCACAATATCAATATTTTTGTAGTCACTTATAATACTATTATGACTAGGTGAACACCAAAATATAACGGTTGCAACAAAGTACATACTTCTAGATTTTATAATTGTATCAATAAGTATCTGTTGTATTTTTTCCGAATCTTTATATTTGTAAGCTATTACGTAAAGCAAGGCACGCGCACGATCCATGTCAGAGCTAATTAAACCTCTATCTTGTATGTCGAATTTATCCGAATATTCACGTATTGCATCTATAACCACCATATCACCTATATCATCTAAACGAAATGCAAAATGTATTAGTTTCTGAATAAAATAATACAATTGCTCTTTCAGCTGGAAGGTCTCAAAAGCCTCTAAAATTATGTTTTTTGATCTTTCTGTTTCAGGAGATTGATTTATTCCATCAATCATTCTTATTACATACTCGTCACTAATAAGATCAGAGGGAACTTGGAGCTGCAAGTATTTCTTAAGATAATCCGGATGTGCAACCCTCTGTTCCCTCTCAAATTCTGTCACTAATTCTCTATAAGAACCTACGTTTCCTTCTAAAGCATCAGCGGCTGCTGGAAATAAAAATTCAATGATTTTTTTAGAAAATTCCTGGGAACTTGTATCCAACCCCTTGAACGAATTTTCTATATGCTCCTTAATATATTTAATTTGTTTTTCCTCATTAATTGGTAGCATTAGCTTCAGTCGAATAAAATCGGCACCCCAATGAAATACATAACATTGTGGTTGTTGTGAGATACCATGCCATACTGGATAAGCGAAGATTCTTAGAGCCTCTAAGGCTATTATATCTATTATATTTACCTCTTCCTTAATTTCCCCAAATACATTTACAAGTGATGCTATCAGTCTCTTGGCATGCCTTAGGTTTTGAATTCGATTTGTGATATAATCATTATAAAGGTTACGAAGTCTTTCTAGTTGCTTTTCATCTAATGTAATTTCAAAATGCTTGAATATTTCATCGAAACGTTCTCCTAAAAAGCTATCCACTTTCTGTTTCTCAACTTCCGGTAATCGAACATCTACTTGTACTATCTTCTCTAAAAAAGAGTTAGGTTCTGTTATTTTTATTTTCTGTAACAAATCACATACTATTTTGCGGTCGTATGATAAGAGATAGATGAATTTTTGGAAATCCGCACATAACCTAATAAGTTTAAACATCAGTATCAATTCATTGGGAGCTAGTCGATCGACGTCATCAATAAGTATGATTATCTTTTTATTTATTTTCTTCATTGTATTCTGTAGCTTTTCTTTTAGCTTTAGTATTTCACCCCCTTCACCACCTTTTTTGAAAGCGAAGTTTATTCCTATTGGACCAATGGCTGCTGTCGAAGATTGAAGTAACTTTGTTATAGATTCTATGTACTGGTTGAAACCAGGCAACAGAAATTGTTTCTTGATTTCTATAGCTATTGATTTGAAAAACTCTCTAATCAAAATCGAGTCATCATTAAAATACCATGGATTAAAGTCTATAACAATTAATTCTCTTTTATCCTCTAGCAGTTTTGATCTAAGTAGATTCAATACTGATGTCTTACCATTTCCCCATGCACCATTCATTCCGATTATCAGTGAATTATTACCTTGATAACTATTTATTATTCTTTGTAGTTTTGTAACAAACTTACTTCTTCCCAATTTATCTTCTGTCTCTATCTGTATTGGATCATCAGAATATCCTACTTCTTCAGATAATCTCCCCTTATCTAACTGCATTCCTACTTTAGATCTTTCACTTGAAAAACAGCTAATAATGATTGGCAGCAATATGAATCCTAAAAAGTAGATTGAAGGGACGATGAACATACCAGGGTATAAGAGTAAGTTTATAAACCAAAAGAACCACAGTTTCCCTATGAATCCATAAATACATATAAGCAAAATTGAAAAAATTAAAATACAAAAGAATCTATCCAAAGATAATAAATATTCCGTAGCTGGTGTTCGGGCATATCTCTGTCCTACTTCATATAGATATGATAAGAAGGACAGTCCAAGTAACAATAGTCCTGCCCAAATTAAAACATGAATAGATGTGGGTGTAAATCCAAAGAGAAAGTCCCAAACCTTTATAATGCTTGTGAACCATAAATTAAACATGTAAGTGAATAGTGATACTATGCCTAGCGAAATCAAGAGTAATTTGATAACCATGAGGTTTTTGAAAAATCTCTTAATGTATACCATATCTTTCCTCCCCTATATTGTCACATATTCATGATTTTAATATAATAATAGGAATATAAAGAGCAAGTTGATTTG
Organism: uncultured Candidatus Bathyarchaeia archaeon; assembly: GCA_964489085.1. GTDB lineage: Archaea > Thermoproteota > Bathyarchaeia > 40CM-2-53-6 > DTGE01 > CAZAXO01. The sequence goes on along the minus strand of CAZAXO010000248.1, from coordinate 609 downwards.
AAAGTATACCTCTATAAGAGTCCTTGGGGAATTAATAGTCTTAGGTTCATGCCTTATTCCCCTAATTGCCCTGCTAAAAGCCGAGCCTGCCTTAAAGGTTCCGGAATACGGAATCTGTGACTGCATTCCAGCACTATTTTGACTGCACTTCGTGCGGAAATTTTATGACCTGGGGTGACAAAGACTGGTTTCACTTCTGCTCTGGTTCTTACCACTGCTCCTATAGGGTTATCGTCTTCATCTTTCATCATCACAAACTCTCCCTTTCTCGGAGATAACTTCGGATAATCTCTCCACAATGTTGTTCTGGAACAAGCGATGGTGGGAAGATCAAGCAGCACACCCAGATGACTTGCCAAACCCAATTTCCTCGGATGAACGATTCCCCTTCCGGGAAATATAATTAGATCGGGCTTTGGCATCTTTTCCAAAGTCGATATTGCTGCTGGACCTGCGCTGAAAGCAAATAAACCGGGTATGTAGGGAAACCGGACTTTCCCTCTGCCAAAACCTGTATGTAATGTTTTCATTTCGGGAAAGGACAAAAGAATGCAAGAGATAAAAACTTCATCTCCGCTTTTAGAGAAAATAATACCCACCCCTATGATA
>CAZAXO010000247.1:0-3243 GCA_964489085.1 uncultured Candidatus Bathyarchaeia archaeon | reverse complement strand
ATGCACTATATAGATTGTGAAGTGAAAACTTCTGTTGGAGATATTGATATCTTACTTCGAGATAAGAGGGGAAAGCATGTTGTTGTTGAAATAGAAACGAACGCTTCTGAGAATGCTGTTAGTCAAGTTTGTAGATTAGCGAGTGGATATGCTTCGTATGCACATCATAATTTAAATAGAATAAGAAAAATAGTTGTATGCTTAAATTATGAAAAGTCAATTTTAGAATCGAGTAAAGGTGCTGATGTTGAAGTATATCAGCTGTGTTGCAGAAATATTACTTAATATAGTTGCTCGTGAGCCTTCCCTATTAAAGATTGTAAATGAGTTAGTTTCTTTTCATGCAGATAATGGGAAATACCATCTGATATATGTTTGAATATTTTAAAATCGTCATATAGAATACCTGTACCGATTTGTACTGCAACTGCTCCTGCTAAAAAAAATTCTATAACATCTTGCCATGAGGATATTCCTCCACAACCAATTATGGGTACCCTCAAGCTCTTATAAAGTTCATATACCGCTCGTACTGCTATAGGTCTGATAGCAGGTCCAGATAATCCACCTATCTTAGAGCGGAGAATGGGTTTTTGAAGGTTAATATCTATCGCCATACCTTTAATGGTATTGATAGCAGTTACTCCATCCGCTCCTCCTTCTTCAGCTGCTTTACCTATGATTTGTATGTTAGATACATTGGGAGATAATTTAGCGAGTATAGTAGTTTCTGGTAATGTAGTTTTAACTGCTTTCATGATCTCCCGAACCTTTGTAGGGTGGACGCCGACTTCGTCACCAGTTTCTTGAACGGTAGGACAAGAGAGGTTGAGTTCTAACGCATCGACGCCTGCATCTGCAAGCACTTGCGAAGTCTCAACATACTCTTCAGTCGAAAAACCGTATACACTTGCTATTACAGGAATATTAGCGTTCTTTAGATTCTGCATCTCTTCAACCATCTCAATTACTCCAGGATTGGGTAGACCCATTGCATTGAGCACTCCACATGGTGTTTGTATTAAATTGGGTCCAGGATAGCCATCCCTTGCTTTAAGTCCAGTTGATTTAATAACAATTCCACCAGCTCCTTCGTTGAATACTCTTTTAGCTAATAGAGACGAAGAGCCAAGTATACCCGAAGCGATTAAGAGAGGATTCCGAAGTGAAAGATACCCAATTTTAATAGATAGATCCATATTTATTCACTAATACTTTTATCTTTATTATAGATACTCATTAAATGATTAATCATAGATTGTAATGAGTATTTGAGTTGATAGGAGTCAATATAGTTTGAAAGCATATGTATCACATACAGTAATCGGTATATTCATACTAGATATAAAAGGTAAGGTAATTTATTCTAAAAAATATAAGGATGTTAGTGAAGCAGTTGAGACTCTTTCAACTTTAAATAGCGGAGCTACACCATCATTTCTGGATATTGTACTTCCTAAACTCTCTGATTATCAAGAGATAATTACGGATGATACTAACCTTGCACAGATATTAAGAAAGAATAACTTGAATGTGGAATTCGATAATAAATCCGATATCATTACGCATTTTCAAGACAATTTCGCTTCTTACGCAGTATCTGAAGAATTAATTAAAAGTAATGAAGAACTCAATCGAATTGAGCAATCGATATTACTTGAGATGGCTAAGAGGAAAGTTAAGGGAATATCAGCGCGAAGAGATCTCTATGCAGCTCAGATGGTTAGATCCCTGGATGACATAGATAAAAGTCTGAATTTATTTTCAGGTAGGGTACGTGAATGGTTCGGGCTCCATTTTCCTGAATGTGATGTAGTAGTAGAGCCGCATGAAACATATATGAAATTGATTATTGAACTTGGAGCTCGAGCAAATTGGAGTAGAAAAAAAATTAAGCAAGTAATCAAGTCTAATGAAAAAATAGAGAGATTAAGTGTAGCTGCTCAGAGCTCTATAGGAGCTGATATGTCAGATGAAGATCTAAGTATCCTCCAATCGTTCTGTAAAGAGGTCGTAGCTCTATACAAAATTCGTGATGAAATAAGTATCTGTGTAGAGAAAGTGATTGAAGAGTTTGCTCCAAATATATTATCGATAACTGGCCCTCTAATCGCGGCAAGACTAGTATCCCTTGCTGGTGGAATTGAGAACCTTGCGAAGATGCCTGCAAGTACAGTACAAGTACTTGGAGCAGAGAAAGCATTGTTTAGATCCTTAAAAACAAAGGCTCTTCCTCCCAAGCATGGCATCATATTTCAGCATGTAGCTATTCATCAATCACCAAAATGGCAGAGAGGTAAAATAGCGAGAGTATTAGCCGCTAAGATTGCTATAGCTGCTCGATTAGATGCCTTTGGAGGAGATTTCCAAGGAGATGCATTGAAAGCCGATTTAGAGAGGAAGATAATAGAGATTAAGAAACGATCAAAGAAAGTCCCAGATAAGGCGAAGAAACGTGGAAAAAGACGTAAGGGTAAAAAATCATTCAAACGGTAAAGGAATCTATTGGGTAATAAGTCAGGGTGAAGAACGATTAGCAACAAGGAGTATAGCACCTGGAAGAACTGTTTATAACGAAAAACTGTTTAGGTATAAAAACAATGAATACCGATTATGGAATCCCTATAGGAGCAAATTAGCTGCATTTATTTTGAATGGAGGATCAGAGATCCCTATTCAACCAAATTATACCGTATTATATTTGGGGGCTGGAAGTGGAACTACAGTCAGTCATGTAAGTGACATAATTGGTGAACAGGGTAAAGTATATAGTGTGGAATTTTCTGCACGAGTTATGAGAGTACTCTTAGATAATCTATGTAAATATAGAAAGAATATCTATCCTATTCTTGGAGATGCGCGATTTCCTGAAAGATATCCTCTATCTACTGTGAAAGTAGATGCTTTATACTGCGATGTTGCTCAACAAGAACAAGCGAAAATACTTACGAAAAATGCGAGAATGTACCTTAAAAAAGGGAGCCGTATAATGATAGCAATAAAGGCACGTAGTATAGATGTGAGTAAAGCTCCTGATAATGTTTTCAAAAAAGAAATAAAAATACTCAAGAATAATGGATTTAAAATATTACAGAACTTGAAGTTAGAACCTTTTATTAAGGATCATTTAATGGTAGTTGGGGAATAGCATTTAGGATTTCAAGTATGTTCCAACCGTTTTAGAGTTTTCCAAGTTTTCCTTACTATTGAAGGGAACATGTGGTTTTCTAAATAATACTGTTT
>CAZAXO010000246.1:0-3258 GCA_964489085.1 uncultured Candidatus Bathyarchaeia archaeon | reverse complement strand
GGATAGTACAGGTTTTGAATCGAAGTCAACGTATGGCATCCATTTAAGCATAGAAGTGAATACTTCTTCCTCGCTCACCCCATCCCAAACAGCATAGCCACCGCTTTCATCTCCATTATGACCCCAGTCAACAAGTTTACCCGTCTGCATCTCCGCTTTAACCATTTCAAGCATTGATAGCCAAAGCTTCACTCGCTCCTCAGCAGTAGCAGGTGTCATGTGAGGGTTTAATTTCCAGTTCACATGGAATTTAGGCATAATCAGTCCCATTAGCACTTCTATTGATACTTATTTAAAATTAAGTATATTACGAGATTTTAGCTAGCTTATAATCAGCTCACTTGATTTAAAGTGTTAAGTTATTAATGGTTTTTCGTTGTACTTCAGTTATGATTTAGTAATGTAAACCATATCGTTTCTATAATATCGATCTTTGACTTTTCATACTTATTTAAATTCGAAGTTAACTTTTTGATTACTTTCATAAGTCATTTCTTAGTAAATCATTGTTAGAAATAGTGATGATTTTTTAACATTATTATTAAAAAAGTAATTACTTTGTATATAGAGTACATTACTAATTGAAGGGAAAAATAGCTTATGGAAAGTACTGATCCATCTTTAGCAAATCAGAAATATATTATTGATCTTCTTCAAAAATATGAGCTAATAGATGAAAACATAACTCCAACATGGCGAGCAAAATATCTTACAAAATTCTTTACAAGCACTTCTTTGGATAATAAAATCAGTATTGAAGTGAAACTTGAGAAATTTAATCGATGGATGAGAAGTTTTTATTCTAAACGATCATCTTAAGAAACATTGGTCAGACACTATACTGATTATTCACCAGAACTAGCTAGCTGCGAATATGCAGGATTAGAACCTACTAATAGCCTGAGGATACTAACTTACGATATCGTAAGGGTTAAACAGTTATTTGATCGATCATATATAACAATTGAAACCTAATTTTAAAAAATGATAAAATTGTTTAGCTACTTTTACAACTATGTCTCATTCCCCATGGTGCCCATGCTGCACCGAGTACACCGCCTATAATTAAGAGTGACGCAATTATAACTGCGATATTCTGGTAGACATGGAACTTTTCGGCGTAGAAGAATAACCATAGAATGAGAAAGACTAACCATCCGACACCCATAAGGATAGAGAGCGAGATTCTCCAGTGCCATCCAGGTGTTTTCATAATATCTTCTTCATCGTTCATACTTTGAGCTCCTCATAGATTGAATCCACTTAAGATTTTATAAATAGATCGATTAGCTAGTTAAATAATTAACTACAGATGCTACAGGAAAAAAAAGTTAGTGCAATTGACTTGGATTTTTTAGGTCACAATAATAAAAACGGTTTTCCCGTAATACAATATTTCCTCTTGAAAAAGCTATCTTTTCCTTGAATAGAGGTCCATCAAAGACAAAGGTATGAAATTCTCCATTCTCACCACCAGGATCAACAGTGGACGGAAGCGTTGACAAGAAATGGTCATCGAAGAGTCTACCCACAAACTGTTTACCTAGAACTTTCGAGTCGACACACGTAACAATCGCTTTGAAACCTAATTCAATAAAGCTGTTGGAAAGCCCCAGCGTATCCTTGTTCCATAGAGGAAATATTCCCTTCAATCCAACTCTTGCTAAATTATCTTCTCGATAGCTTCTCACCTCTTCTAAAAATATATCTCCTATCGCTACAGCGGATACACCCTCTCCCAAGTATTTAGATAAACTCTTACCCATAGTAACACCATACTCTTCAATGGAAGTAGTACGTGAAATGAATATTTTCTCAAGGGGATACCCTAAAGAAACTGCTTGCTTCTCTAATAGACTCCTTCGTACACCATGCATACTAATTCTATCATACTCTTCCACAAAGACAGTTAATAAAGCTCGAATATCATACTGCTTAGTTTGCTGAATTTCATAGAGTGTAAGAGCACTATCCTTTCCGCCGCTCCATGAAACAAGTATCTTCTCCATCAAGAATCTACACTCTACTAGTCGTAACTCTATTCTATCATAAATAGCTAGCTCACTATTTATGATCAGTGTAAGGTAGACTAAAACAGGAAAAAAGCTATCTAGCTTTGTTAGTGAGTATGCCAAAAAATAAGAAGGCCACCAATACAGATTAAGGCACCTCCTAGTATCGAGGTTATTTTCAGATATTGCTGTAAAATGAAGAAACCTAAAAGATAAGCTGTGAGAGGCTCGAAATATGATAAGATGGAATATTCTTGGGCTTTAATGAACTTTAATGATTGCACCAGAAATATCAAAGCTAAGCTGACAACTATTGAGAAAATAACTAGTAAAACGAGATCAGTAGATAACACGTTTCTAAAGTAGTTCCCTTTACGTAGCACCCATATCTGTAGAATGATTGCTGACAGAAAATACATGTAAAAAGTAATTGTATAACTGGATTCTTGGTTAAGGTACTTCTTTATAGACATAATGAAGATGGCACTGGTGAAACTTGCAGCTAACGCTAAAAAATAGCCAAGATAATGAGTAAAAGTGAAACTAGATTCTTGAAATAGAAACATTAGCATTATCCCAGTGAAAGCCAAACATAAGGAAACGAGTATTTTTTTAGTAATTTTTTCTTCGAGAAAAAAATGTGAGAGGATAACAACTTGAAGCGGAAAAAGGAATACTATAAACACTGCTATTGCGATGGGTATTAACTTCATCGATTGATACAGTAACAGGCGAGTTACAATACTAATTATACTAATGCCTATCAATCTACGAAAGAGGTGTTTCGGCCGAAAAAATCTAGTATTCTTTGAAATCAGGAAGTAAGCAGACATTATGATTGTAGCGAAGATTCCTTGAAAATAGATAATTGAAGCAGTCTCAAGTGAGATAAAGCGAATAAATACTCCTTCAGTACCAAATAGAATGGTTCCCAATAATGCAAGTACATAACCATTTTGTTTGATATTGGCAAGCATAGGGTATAGGAGGTGCCTCTTCTAGATAAAGAAGTTAGCTATCTATAGTCATTTTTTTACTATTGAGTTTAATTGTATGTATATGAAGGATGTTTGAAGATGGAGGAGAAAATAAAGATTCTCCTTTTGCTGTCACTTATTTCTCCTTTTATTGGTGAAATGGTGAGTGGTTCATCGCCTCCCCTCGAATTTGTTAATCCAATTGCGTTCTTGATTCTCTGGGGTTTGTATGGGAGTGGAGTCGTAATTATGCGGGAGTTGTGGGTGAG
>CAZAXO010000245.1:0-3261 GCA_964489085.1 uncultured Candidatus Bathyarchaeia archaeon | reverse complement strand
AAGCTACACTGTAATCGTGAAGCTATTTTCTTACATTTTACATGATCAATCTCTTCTAAATTTACGATGGTTAATCTAACATTCGAAAACAGTTTTGTACACTCTCTAGCGAAAGTCATTACAGCCTGATATGAGTTAGGTAAAGATGGAAGACAGTACTTTTCATATTTTTTTTTGTTTTCCGCATTCAAACTTATTGAGATTGAAGTGATACCAGCTTCCTTCAGTTCTTTCGCTACTTTCCTATCCTTATTTCTTAATTGAGCTAAACCATCGGTGTTTAATCGAATAAGAAGAGAGGGATGCTTTGTCTTAATTTTTCTTGTTATATTAAGTACTACATCTAATCGCATAGTTGGTTCTCCAAATCCACACCAAACTACTTCTTTATCTGAAGACGTCACTTCTTTTTGAAAGGCATTCCATATTTCATCAATAGACGGCTCTTGCGGAAGCCATAATGTATAACCGGATAATCCTCTTGAATAATTTCTAACACAAAAGCTGCATTTATTTGAGCAACGATTTGTAATATTCAAATAGAGAGTATTGGAGCGAGGAGAATAACGATATACAAATGAACCGTTAACCATTAATCCTTCACAACCCATAATAATTGGATAATTATTTGCATAGCTTAATACTCAATGAAAAGTGCTTTACCTAATTATAGTACACTTAATTGTTTATATAGACTGTGCTATGTGCAAGAAAGAAAAAGTGTTAAAGCGTAATATTATGATTTAATAGCGTCGAATGTTAGTTAAGGTAAATAATATGCTCATCAAGAAAAAATAAGGTTACTACACAATGAACAATAAAGGAACGTTTCCAAATATGTTATCAGATAATCTCAAAAGAGGTTATCCGACGCAACAAAAGGAGCAAAAACGCATAAATAAAGAAACGAAAAAATCAACAATAAACGGCATATCTTCTCACTTCTCAAGTATTGAAGGAATAATTTTTGATCTTGATGGCACCTTAATTAAGTCAAAAATTGATTTTTTTGAAATAAAGCAAAAGTTATTTCGTTATTATGAGAGTATAGGAGGTAATCCCAAAAGTATGCATAGTAACTTTCTAATTCCGGAAATAGTTGGTAAAATACTTGACTGCGCCAGTAATCCTGAAGTAATTCAGCAAATACTTAAAAGAGTAAACAAAATTATAAACGAAATTGAAATAAAATATATTGATGATGCAATTCCTATTCCAGGAGTAGAAGAGACGTTAATATTCCTGCATAAGAGAGGAATAAAGATGAGTATATTAACGAGGAGTTGCAGAGAATACGCTATTAAAAGTTTAGAAAAAGTTAGATTCATCCCTTTCATAGATCATTTGATTGCTCGAGATGATTATCACCAATCTAAACCAGATCCTACTCCTACTTTAATACTCGCTGAAAAAATGCGGTTGACTCCCGATAAAATCCTTATAGTGGGAGACCATGCATTTGATATACAATGTGCAAAAAATGCTAATATGCCCTTCTTAGGTGTGTTGACAGGAAGTTATTCAGAGAAGCAATTTAACAAATTAAATAGTCCCTTTATTTCAAATTTAAAAAAAATATCTATAATTTTTAAAAATTAAGAGGAGAGTAGACGAACGATACAAATGAGTTAACTAACTAATAATCTAGAAAATTCAAAGGAATAAGAATTAACTACTACTTTTCTTTTTCCCTTCTATAACTGCTTTGTACTCTTCTGGCCATTCAATTTCTCCGCCACATTTATCGCAATATTTCATTTGTAAAAAGATGTCACTATCACAATGTGAGCATTGAAAGCTTTTTTGTTTCACTCGTTTAGAAGAGTTCTCCTTTTTGTTTTTAAGTAAACTTGTTAATACCATCTAATATCACCTTATCTACGATTATAATAGCTAATAATCTATATAAATCGTTATTGCATTTAATTCTTAAATCCTAATACATTTAGTAACTCGACTATTTAAAAAAATTAGATTATATTTCATTCACAAGACTTATTTTCTATGTCAATACTTTGTGTTGAACCATACTTTTGTTACTAAATAGACGATTTAAAACTAATTTCTAACTAACTGTTTCGCAATTTCTATTGCGGTATCAGCTAATTCTTTTGAAATATAACTTGAAGAAACAGCTATCTCTAAGCTAGCTATTAATAATAGACTTCTCATAGTTGGCTAATTGCTTCATATAGAATTCAGGTGGATACTTAAAAGACAATAAGGTAAAGTTGTAGAGAAGATGAGTATTTAAATGAAGCCTATTAGTGAGAGATCTGAAATGGATCCTCGAAAAACTTACGATATTTTACATTTTCATGATGATAGAGAGATAGTTTAGTTACTTCTGTTTATATATAATTTATATAATTCATAACATCTTTTATGTCGTTTACATACAATATTTACAATAAGTAAATCCGATGATATGACTTGATATCGATGAAACATAAAAAAATAATTTTGTTAGTTATTATACCCTTAATCCTTCTAAATAATATAAGTTACGCGAAGCCAACTGAAATAATCTCAAATTTTGAATGGGAAAAATCAATCGTAATACAAGATCTTGAGATTCCTATGAAGATAGCTATGCCGATTCGATGTACTATCGAAGGATTACCGGATAAAGCTAAACCAGATGAAGAATTCCAAGTAACAATTAAGTTACAACCCGTGGAAGGAGCGAATATTGCGATATTTGAAAAGACATTAAATATTGATGCTGCTGTCTCTGGATTGTTATCAAATCCCCATGAAATCGATTTATCATCTTTTAATGCTATAACCACTCCATTTTTAACCACTCTTTTAGAGACCCAACTAAATCTTCCCCATGATGCCGCTGAATCACTTGCTATAGCCGCGGAAAATCATACTCAACTTATTCTAAAGAATGAGATAACTATAGAAACTATAGTTAAAGGACCTGCAGTCACTAAACCAGCAAGTATCTCAACATGGTTTAACACGGAGAACCACCAATCTCTTAGAATATTACACGATGGCTATGACACTGATCAAGTAGAAGCTCAATACATCATAACTTGGAAATTACTCTTAATGATGGATCTTGCTGATGAAGTTTACTCCGATACCGTAGCAGGACCGATTTTGAAGAAACTCACACAATTAATTGGATTACCCTTGTCAAAAGAGTTGGGAAGTGTCGAAGGAAAAGAAAAAATAATTCATATTATTCATATTTCAACTCCAATAAAACTCACTTCCCGTACAATATTGTTTATAATCAGCATAGCC
>CAZAXO010000244.1:0-3270 GCA_964489085.1 uncultured Candidatus Bathyarchaeia archaeon | reverse complement strand
ATATTGGGGATGGTAATAATGTCTGTAATTCTCTACTAGTTGGATGCTCAAAACTTGGGGTTAATCTTTCCATAGCATGTCCTAAAGGATACGATCCAGATCCAACCTTTGTTAATTGGGCTCATAAGAACACTGAAACAAGTAATAGTGACATATCTATTGTGAGGAATCCGTTTGATGCTATAATAGAGACCGATATCATCTACACCGATACCTTTGTAAGTATGGGTTTTGAAGCTGAAAAAAAGGAACGTTTACAGGCATTTCTTCCTACCTATAGGGTAAGCGAGGAATTATTCGAAGCGGCAGGTGATACGGTATATTTTATGCATCCTCTTCCTTGTCATAGAGGAGAAGAAGTTGATGCAGCTGTTATAGATGGTTCTCACTCTATTGTTTGGGATCAAGCAGAGAACAGACTCCACACCGCTGAAGCTCTACTAAGCGCGATTATATAATAAACTGTAGAGTAATCACAAAGAAGATAAGTTACACACATCACGTATTTATTTGATATTTAAGAGGATTTTACTTCTATTGTCTGCACTTATTTTAGTATACACCGAAGATCCGGCTGCAGTTAATGGAGCTAATATGCTTCTTAATCTCTATGAGTTTATGGAATGTGTCGGTCCTCTCTATGGAGGTAAAGCATTTTTATCTCAACAGGTCTACCTAGAATTTATCCATCAAAATTCATTATATATTACGAATCCTAATCTTAGAGAATTCGATGTTATCATATTTCTGTCTAGGCACAGTGGAAAAAGTGGAGGTTCACGTCTAACAGTTCATGTTCCTGGAAATCCTGGGAGCGAAGCATTGTACGGCGGTAACCTTTATGAACTAGCTTTCGCTGCGCCTCCTAAAGTTACAGCAGCTTTACGCGCATTAGATGCTGCAAAAAAAGAATTTGCTTTAACTGATTGGCGTGTTTCACTTGAGGGTACTCATCATGGACCTACCAGTTTAGCAGCTCCTGTTCTCTTTGTTGAGATTGGAAGTTCAGAAAATGAATGGGTAATATCTAACGCTGGTAAAGCTATAGCACGCGGAGCGTGGGCTGCGGCAACAGGAGAAACTGAAGGAAAAAATGCTGTTGGATTTGGTGGTGATCATTATTGTAAACGATTAACTGAGTTCGTTCTATCAAATAATTTAGCGATTGGTCATATATTTCCTCGTTACTATTTTGCAGGTCTAAAAGAGGAGGTTATCGCCTCTGCTTTTCAGAGGACTATTGGGGGATGTAATCTCGCTGTGATAGATTGGAAGGGATTAAAAGGCAGGGATAGGTCTTGGCTTATCGAAGTACTGAATAAACTTGGTAGCGATATTATAAAGTATTAAACTCGTTCCAAGTATTATTAAAATTAAACAAACTAAAATAGATAACGATAAAAATTGGTTTTGTAAATGGAAAATAAAAATTATTTCTAGTTGATTAGGAGAAAATGGTTTAGTAGGAAGCTTTATTTTTTATTTCTTAAGTTTTGATGTTTAGGTGAAAGAGAGTGACTGTAAGTCATCGCCATTATCTAATGTTAGCATCTATTTCATGCATATGTTTAATTAGTATTACTTTATGGGCATATACTGCCCATCCTTTTCAATCTTTTTATGGAGAACCGTTTATTGTCGATGAATGGCATATTCTACCATTTGTACAATTTAAACCAATTACACTAATAATTTTTTTTGGCTTCGCTGCTTGGGCTTTCTTCTTGGAAGGAGTTGAGAAATGGTTTAAATCTCTTGATAAGAGTTGGATTCGTTTGTTAATGGTTATTGTAGCTTTGGTTTCGTTTGGATCGTTGTATGAATTATTTTATAATTTTACTATATGGGGCTCTCTTATGGTGATTACAGATATTCAGAATCCTGATATTCTTGTTAATCGTTTCCCTGTGGAGGAGACAGCGGTCTATCTTGTTTATGCTAGTAAGCTGGTTTTGTTAATATTTGCGGTATCAACGTATATGATGTATTTTCTTTTAAGAACTTATCTATCTAATAGATGACCTATTAATTAAGCAGATTATTTTTATTTTTTTACTGTTATTATTTAAAGAAGTTTTTAACAGCGTTAACTATTTATGTTTCGAATAAGATATATATTATAGTAAGATATCAAATCATCATTACGATCATCGACTCTAGGAGAATAAGGAATTGAAGCATAATAAAAAAAACCGTAAATTAACGAAATGGATGAATGCATCTACTCCATCTTCTTATCGAAGAGAAAAGTATACCTAATCGATTTTCTTAATGAGAACTTACATTAAATACTTGATTTAATATGGTGAACTGTTTTTGAAAGTTATGCGTAAGAATGAGTGGCTCTCCTTTTTGAATAAGTTGATTCAAGAAGATTCACATGAAGTAATTGGAGTTAAGGAGACAACTCTCAGTAGTGAGAAATATACGTTTGGTCTATTAGAATCAGCAGAAGAGTTACGACTAGATTATGATGTGACAATCCTCCCTCCAAAGAAATATTTCCTACCGACTCATGAAGACATTATGCGATATGATCTCACTAAACCATTTGCAGCTGAAGATACAGCTATTGTGACGCCGAGAATTATCATCGGTGTTCATCCCTATGACTTGTTTGCTCTCCAGCAAATGGATAAGGTTTACCTTGATGATATTCCTGATGATCATTACCGTGCACGGAGGAAAAATACACTCATTATTGCCTCAGATATTCTAAAAGTTTCTCAGTACTCGTTTGCAGAGAGTATGAATACACATATTACTGATTCAGGATATGATCTGTTAGTATCTGATCTCGGTTCTTCTGTTGTTATTGATGAAGGTTCTGATGCAGGTAAGAAGCTTTTAGCTAGATATGGATCTGCAAAAGATGCATCGGAGGATGATCTTAACAAAGTTTCTGAATTACGAAGCAAGAAAGCTTTGGAATATAAAAAGAGAGTCAATGTTGATAAAACACAGTGGCCTAACCTCATAGCAGCCAATTCTAATCATCCCATTTATGAGGAGAAATCGAAGACGTGTTTTGAATGTGGTTCCTGTGTCTTGGTCTGTCCAACTTGTTATTGTTATGATGTCAAGGATATTAATGCTCCTAACTTGAATGAGGGCGTTCGGGGGAGAACTTGGGATGCCTGTCTGCTACGTGAATTTACTTTGGTAGGAAGCGGTGAAATTTTTCGGGAGAGTGTTGTAGATAGGTTTAGACATCGCATCTTTCGTAAGGGCTATTATCTTCCTCAACGGTATGATTTCACAGCTTGTGTG
>CAZAXO010000243.1:0-3346 GCA_964489085.1 uncultured Candidatus Bathyarchaeia archaeon | reverse complement strand
ACTCAAAGCTATTGCTGTTAGGGGAGAGGGACGTATTGAATTACCAAATCAAGATAAACTTCAAGGCTTTGTTCGCGATTTTCTTGTTGAATTAAAAGAAAATCCTGTTTTTAGTACTACTTATCCTCGATATGGCACACCAGCAGTAGTGAATATGACCAATTTAGCGGGGGTTTTTCCAACTAGATACTGGAGCAAAGGTCAATTTGAAAAATATGAAGAGATTAATGCTGAAGCGTTACGACGTAAAATTTTTGTATCAAACAAATCTTGTTTTGGTTGTCCAATAGGATGCGGGAAAGTTACAGAAGTTAAAAGTGGATTATATGCTGGAACAAAAATTGAGGGACCGGAGTATGAGACATTATATGCTTTTGGAGGTTTATGTGAAATCGAAAGTTTAGAAGCCATTGTGAAGATCAATGATATCTGTGATAGACAAGGTTTAGATACTATAACGGCGGGTAATGTTGCGGCATTTGCTATAGAAGCTTATACAAAAAGAAAGAATAGATTTGATAGTTCACTCAGTTATGGAGATTCTGAGGGAGTGATCAAGCTATTACATAAAATTGTTTCAAGAGAAGGAGTTGGAAATGTTTTGGCTGAGGGAGTGAAAAGAGCTTCTGAACTTTTAAAGTTAGAAAATCTTGCAATTCACGTGAAAGGATTAGAACCTGCAGGTTTTGACCCGAGAGGGTTAAAAGGAATGGCTTTGTCATACGTAACATCTCCAAGGGGAGCATGTCATCTTCGTTCAACAGAATATATTTTTGAACTACGCGGACTAACAAATAAGTCAAGTATTAATATAGCTTCATTAGTGAAAGAATACGAAGATCGATTCGTAATTTTTGATTCTCTCATTATTTGCCGATTTCTTCGAGACGTTGTTGACTGGAAGAAAATGGCTGAAATATGTAGCTTAACAACTAATAGAAATTTTAGTGAAAAGAAATTGAGGTTGATAGCGGAGAGAATCGTAAATCTATCGAGACTTTTCAATGTGAAAATGGGAATTAGCAGGAAAGATGATTATTTACCTAAAAGATTAATGACAGAGAAACTCGAACACTCTTCAGGTGACAAAATGTTATCCAAAGAAGATCTTGATACTATGCTTGATGAATATTATAAAATGCGAAACTGGAATAAAGATGGCATTCCAAACGATACAAAAGTATAACAACAAATTTTTCGAAAGTAAACATTTCAGCTAACTGCGATTGCGGTAAATCAAATCCCAATAGTATTGAGAGCTCAACCTGGATTATATTCCATGAAAGATTTACCCGTACCCAGTTTCTTCACCACGATGCGAATACACATTTACATATTATAGAAAAAACATTGAATAGTACAGTAGATTAACTAGTTCATAAAAGATCGGGATGGCCGATCATTTTTTTCAATGTTTGAAGGAATTTAGCTGCTGTGGTACCGTCAATAACTCGATGATCAAACGAGAGACTCAGATACATCATATACCGTTTAGTTATTTCATCACCTAACACAACAGGTTTGCTAACAATTCTCCCTAATCCGAGAATGGCTGATTCAGGTGGATTTATTATCGGCGTGAATGTTTCCACATCAAACATACCTAGGTTTGTGATCGTAAACGTTCCATTCGAAAGTTCCTGGAGAGTGATTTTTCCTTTACGTATCCTCTCAATTAACTCCTTAGTCTCTGATGCAATATCCAATAATGATTTTTTGTCAGCATGTATAATTACTGGAACCCTTAATCCCTCATCAGAGGCCACAGCTATACCTATATTGATCTCATTTGAGAGTTTAATCCCCTCATCAGTCCACATAGAATTCATAATGGGATGCTTCTTTAAGGCATTTGCACATACCTTCACGAGCAGATCTGTGAAAGACACTTTTATCCCACCTGATTTCTCCTCATCTATAATCGCCTTTCTCAGATTAACCATCTCCGTCATATCTACCTCCATGGTTATGGTAACGTGAGGATTCCGATAACTTGTAATCATTTTTTCTGCAGTAGATCGTCTGACTCTTGTAATAGGAATTAACTGTGAAGATTTCGCCGTCTTAATAGCAGCAGAAATATCTCTCTCAATTATCTTTCCACCTGGACCTGTTCCGGTTATAGTAGAGATATCTAATCCATGCTGATCAGCTGTATGTTTAGCTCGAGGTGATATCATAACTTTCATCTTCTTTACTGGTTCCTCGATATTGTCTTGACTCACATTAACAGTAGTTGGCTTAATTTGAGGTAGCTTTTCATCAGAACTACCTATCATTGCAATAATATCGCCAGTATTAACTGTAGAACCGTTAGGTGCAACTATTTTGCGGAGTATACCTGATGAAGGAGATTCTATATCAGAGACCGCTTTCTCTGTTTCTACTTGGCAAATCACCTCTCCCTCTTTAACTTCTTGACCTTCAAGTTTATACCACTCAAGAATAGTTACGGCTGCCATAAGCTCGGTCATTTTAGGCATTCGAAAGTATTCAACCATAACCATTCAACTAATAAAGTAATGCTTGCACAGCGTTAATAATATCTTCCTCTTGAGGAAGATACGCTTTCTCAAGTTCATAGCCATATGGTATTACAATATCTTTTGATGAGACCCGTTTAACAGGAGCATCTAACTGATCAAAAGCCTCCTCCATAATGATAGATGAAATCTCAGCTGCAACTCCTCCTGTTTTACAATCCTCTGAAACAACCACTGCTCTACCCGTTTTTTTAATAGAGTTAAGTATTGTGTCTTTATCGAAGGGTACAAGAGTTCTAGGGTCCACAACTTCAACTTCAACTCCTTTCTTACTGAGTAGTTCAGCGGCTCGGAGGGATTTATGAACCATCATCATAGTAGCTATAACAGTTACGTCTCCTCCTTCCTTCTTAACATCAGCTTTTCCTAAAGGAATGATAAACTCCTCTTCAGGAATCATCGATATCATGCCGGGATATTGACTCATAGCTTTATGACGAGCATAATACAGAAGTTTATGCTCGAAAAATAGTACGGGGTCATCATTTCTAATAGCAGATTTTAAAAGTCCCTTAGCATCATAGGGAGTGGAGGGAACGACAACTTGTAACCCGGGTACATGCATAAACCATGATTCAAAACATTGGTGATGATGAGGCCCTATAGAAACTATCGGGTTACGTGATCCACAATTCATCCTTATTACTACGGGTAACCTAAATTGTCCTGCACCACAATAATGGAGTTTAGCTAATTGATTGACTGTCTGCTCCATACCTCCCCCACAGGGAAGAAAGTCAACGAACATGATCTCTGCTACTGGTCTCATCCCTGTAGCTGCAGCGCCAATAGCAGCGCCAACG
>CAZAXO010000242.1:0-3351 GCA_964489085.1 uncultured Candidatus Bathyarchaeia archaeon | reverse complement strand
CCATTTATCAGTACCATAATTGCTATTGGATTGATTCCTGTCGCATTTCTTTTTATTCATGCTTTCTTGAGTGGATTGTATCAGTGGAAATTTCACTCAGTAACTGGGATATTAGCTGTTCTCTGGGATCTCAGTATGTCAATTGGGTATATGATCTATAGATCTCTCGGTGGAGAAGTTGAAGGTGCTTCTCTTGAGTTGTCACGATCACTTCTTGTCTACTTCATTATACATGGATCAGTAGCATTTCTAGTTATTCTATTAGAAGTTGGAGTTCTTTTTACCGGCTTAATCCAGTGGAAACGAGTACAACCAGTAAAATTGCATGGACGATTAGCTAAACCTCTTTTTGTCTTATGGTGGTTTGCTTTTATTACCGGTGAACTTTTCTATCTTATCAGTTATGTGTTCTAGAACCATTTTTATGTTTAGAAATTTCTGCGGTAAGCTATTACTTATAAATCATTAAGTTATCTATTCTTAAATGAAGGTGAACTAAGCATTCAAATTCTTCTGAAACTTGGTTTATATTAGTGCTCTTCTGCATGAAGGACAGATGACATCTTCTTTGGGTATCTTTGCTAGACAAAATTGGCATTGTTTGAGGGGCTTGCTAGGTTTGGGGGATTTAAAATCAACTTTTCCATCTTTTGAAATCTCAAGGTTCAGTTGTTTCCCTACTTCATCTAATACTTTCTTCTTCAGTTTCTCAGAAAACCAAAAGAATGACATATCTTTTCAAAAATACAATCTCCAAGACGATATATAAAATATTGTTTCTAAGCATGTACAGATGAATAAGATAATGTAAACTAGCTAGTCGGACAGTTTATTACTGCTAATTAATTTGAAGTGTTTTTCCATAATCGAAGTTAATCATCGAAATTTCTCTTTCCATTTCTGTATAGCTTCCGGGTTAACTGTGGAATGAGGGGGGTCTCCCTCAAGTGCTTGAATGCAATAAGTGACTTGTTGTAAGGTTAATCCCTTCTCCATCTCTAGGCTTAATCCAGATACGTGTGGAGACAAGAGGAGTGTATCAGATATTTCTGGAGATAATATAGGAGAACCTATTGGCGGCTCATTATCAAATACGTCCAGTGCAGCCCCTGTAATCCATCGTTCTTTTAACGCCTTGTATAAGGCATTCTCGTCGATTATCGTTCCTCTAGCGGTGTTTATTAAGAAAGCACTTCTCTTCATCTTCCTTAACGCCTCCTCATTGATCATACGCTTCGTTTCAGGAGTAACTATCGCATTTATCGTTAGGAAATCTGATTCCCTTAAAACCGTGTCCAGATCTACTAGGTTGACATCGAGTAATTCGGCTTTTTCCTCCTTTATATACGGGTCGTACGCGATCATTTTTAAGCTCCAAGGCTTCATCAACTTTGTAATATAAGAGCCGATCCTTCCTAATCCTATTATGCCTAAGGTCTTCCCTTTTAGGTAAACCCCTTTAAGTTCATCGTAATCGCTCAACCATTTACCTCTCTTAACGTTTCTATCACATATTAGAAGCCTCTTCGCTAAGCCGATTATCCTAGCAACAGCTCCTTCTGCAACCCCTATATAGTCAGCCGGTAAAGGCGTATTTACGACCAAAACGCCGAATCTTGTAGCCGCTTCAACATCTACGTTGTCAACTCCTATCCCCGCCTTCACAATTACTTTAAGACTCTGTAAACGTTCAAGTATACTCGAAGTTATCTTCTCCCTCGCGATCAGTAATATTGCATCCACATCTTTACCTATAGTAATTATTTCGCACTCGCTGTAAGGCTTATCTGCTTCTGTTTGCAATCTTCCCATGACTACTCTGCACCCATTCTCCTCCAGTATTTTCTTTCCCTCGTTAGAAACGTCTACCATTGGTTCGATCCACAAAACCTTTTTTCTAGTCATGTTAACCCACAGTAAAATACCTCCTTTTCTATAAAAATCTAAAAGTGTAATGATAATAGTTAGTATGTGTATTTAATAAGTTAATAGTTATATAGGGGTATATAATCTTTAAACGTTATCATTAAAATCCATGTTACCTCTCAAACCAAAACGGAAGAATAGGAAGTGGAATGCCTTATCGAATAAACACTTCCTTTATGTACCCCAAAGCTAGCTAGAAGAGCAATAGCTTGTACTGGGACAAGCACGAGCACTAGAGAATGGTGTATTTGTGGTGGGAGTTGGAAACTCCGCTTCTCCTTTCATCGGGAGAAGCTTTGTAGCTGATCCTTTTGGTGTAATACGAGTAGATTTAGGTATAGGCGAAAAAGTATCTACATTTAAAATTGATATAAATGAACTACATACTGTATGGGAGCGTATGCCTCTCCTCAAGCTGAGTAGACCCGAACTTTATTAATAAATCCTGTAAGAACTAGCAATCGATATTCATTTCATCTATGAGTTAAAGTAGATTACCTTTTTTATTAAAGGGAAGTTCATAGGGAGAACTCATAATTTTAAGATACTTATTCTTTATAACTTCCTTTATGAGATTTTCAGAAGCCTCAATTTCTTCCAAGTTTAATGTATTTTGTATTCGTAGCATTCGTACCTCATGTTTGTTGGGGATATTACAGGTTTTAATGGCTGCTTGGATCGCTTGCCTATCATTTTTTAGTATCATCGGAATCTTGACGGTAAGCGGTACCGTGGATGTGAGAGAGTTTGGATAGGTTTGCTCGAAGCGAAGTTTATCAAACACTCTTTTCGTTGTGAAATCAACTATTCCAAGTCCATTAGCATTTCCATGAGATTTATCGGTGAGATCTAAGACAGCTATTCGAGCAATACTAGGTCCTCCACTCGCATAGGGTGTATGATATCGCCCAACGACATTGGTGTCAAAGCCGGTTCCACTGATATCCTTCCCTATCTCATCGATAATTAAGACATCAAGATTCGAAAAATATAGTTGTGGTGCGAGTTTCTTCGCTTCTTTAAGCAATTGAGGTTCTTTACCAGCAATCTCTTCTCTCTCTAATACTTCTAGCTTCGCTGTTTCATGATACGCATTTTCTATGATGCCAACTGCAAAGACTATATTCGTCTTTTCCAAGATAAGCTGAGCTATTGAAGGAATAGTTGCTGCCATTTGACCGACACCTAAATTATGACACGTCTCCGCTCCCTTTTGTTTCCCTAAGCCTATTGCTAGCATCTTCATAAGGCCACTTTCATAATCTCCACGAAATGCAACATGCTGTTTAATGCGATTAACGATAATAACTGCATCAGCCTGAGAAGCGTGCTTATCAAGATATACCGGTAATCCCGAATCAAGCTCTCCTACCTTTACAACTTTCATAGCAGAGATAATGGGAGCGCCGACGGAATCTTCAGTTA
>CAZAXO010000241.1:0-3380 GCA_964489085.1 uncultured Candidatus Bathyarchaeia archaeon | reverse complement strand
CGGTTATACAGAACCTAGGCTATTCTAATGGCACATATTCACCTGTCTTCCAATAATTGATTAGTTTATGTTCAAATAATGTATCACTGGGACTCCAATTAGGAGGAACTTTACCTTTTGGACTCATCCATAATTTAGCTCCAGGGTTCGTATCTGTATCAATTGGTAACTTATCAATAGAAAATGATTGTAAACCAGAATCTATTGTACCCGCAGGAGTAGTAGTACCTTCCCATAACACCACCGGATCAGCTGCCGTAGGATCAGGCTTATAATATAGAACCATATCAGTTGAGGGTGGCAGATTTATTCCTGAAAAATCAAAATAGAAATTTGGAGAATTTTTACTATACTTTACATCTACTCTTCCCAACGATGGGTCTAGTTCTGTCCATCCACTAGTTTCTTTGTGTATCAAGTAAACATTATCCTTCATATAATCAGCAGGATTAGTATATCTAACATAGACCCTTCCACCAATTATCTTTAACCGTTTCCCTGGACAACCGTGCCATGCTTCTAAACTCTTTGCTTGTATAACCGGTGCTAAGTATAACATCAATAGAAAAAAGCAAATAACAATAGAAGTATATGTAATATATTTATTTCTCATTTATGCAGTAACCTATCCAGCTATTAGTAAAGTATCTAATATATCTCATCATAAAGATGATGTAACGGGAGAAAAAATAATGATGTAACATGTTAACTATTTAATATAAGGTTTCGATAATTATTTTCTATGACTAATGATTATGATAACTTTATCAAAACATACTATGATATTTGGAGTCTGGATGATATTTTTACTTCAAAAAAAGAATTAAAAAAATATCTGAAAGAATTCGATGAGGCGAGTGACTATGATACTATATTACATGCATTGGAATATTACGGAGCTTGTAAAGGCATAAAAATGGAGATTTTTTATGATTTTAAAGTTATGATGCTTTTTTCGATAATAGAAAAATTCTATAGTGAAAAAGGAGAATATGTACCTTTCGATGATTGGATTACTTCAAGTGAAAGTTATGAGTTTAGGCATAATCTTTGTAATCAACTTAGTCATATTTCACCTTCTGATGTGACACCTCAAACATTAAAACCATTATTTGAAGAAATCAGAGAAAAATACTATGATAAATATGGTTCTAGTCGTACTGTTTTAAGATTTTTTGATACGGAATTTAATAGATCTGAGAAAGTAGAATTTCTTACTAAAATTAAAATTTTTTATGAAGGAATAACAGAGCCAAATCTTCCATATCAAAATAAACAATTGAATTATTATATGAAAACTCCTTCTACGATAGCTGAAATAGAAATGATGAAAGAAAAGAATGGAGTTTGGCAATATCATTGTTTTGACAAGGATAGGTGTTATTTTGAGTATATGCGTTGTTATAAAAACGTAGGTAAATCTTATTGCCCTATTTTATCTAGTGATGAAATTCTTAATAATAAATTTAGAAAATTCGTTAAGGCTTTTTTGCAAGGTATACGTAATGCTATTGTTCATGATGCGACAATTCCTTATGTAGTAGGTAGAAAAGACATTACCAAAGGAGTATTTTTTAATAAAAAATCAATGCATAGTGAATTAAGTGTTGAATATATAGAAGATATTTTAGATTCTCATTTTAAAAATTTGTTAGATTATTATTTGAAAAATAATGTTAAGAAATAATGTTTATAAAATTAAAGTACCCATTTACATATAATTAACAAAGATTATGTCATTAAGTGAAATGCTTACACGAAATATTCATTCTGATATTTTCTGAAAAGATCATTTCGTAAATGTTGTAAACGATCACTGATAACTACTGGATAGATTGGACTGTTCTGAAGTACCCTATATTTTTTAGGGAGTTGAGAAAGTTGAGCTATTGAATACTCCCTAATTGTCTTAGTTTCAGGAAAATCGTAAACAATATTTCCGTTAAGGATTATTGGAATCATTAAAGGTTGAGCATCATCTACATTATCATCCCATAACGTAATAATATCTTCGTAAAATTTGTCATTTTTATAACGTCTCCATGTCTGTTTTCTCCCGGGTAAAGTCGATTTTTCGACATTTTCAGTAAATTTCATAGACGGGAGAGGACGAGCCGCCTCATCTGTATTTTCTGCTAATTTATAGGTTCCATTCAGAGCAGAAGGCCCTCCCTCATTTATCAATGGATTATAATTTGCACCTGTAATCAGTCTCGTTCCTACCCCAAACCCATCGATAGGTGCCTCATGTGATAAAAGATACTCAATCATGAACTCATCTAAACTATCGCTAGCAAAGATTTTTGTTTTGGTTAATCCAGCCTCATCCAATATTTTTCTCGTCCGTTTACTTAATTCAACAGGATCGCCACTATCTAATCGAGTTCCTCGCAACTCGTATCCCTGTTCATTCAATTCTTTACTAATAATAATTGAATTCTTTAAGCCTCCAAGCGTTTCATACGTGTCAATTAGAGTCATTGTATTATGAGGGAAACTTTCCGCATAATGTCTAAATGCTTTCAACTCTGCATCTTTAAAAGCTCCACATCCCTGATATCGTTCTTGAATAAATTTATGGGGCATTGTACCGAAAAAGGGTATACCCCACTTCATTCCTGCAATAACAAGGGATGTTCCTGAAGCACCACCTATATAAGCTGCTCGAGCGCCAAGTAGAGCCGCGTCTCGACCATGAGCTCTTCTTGCTCCAAAATCAATGATTTCACCATTATTTCTATGAGGAGAAAAGATCACATCATGTCCTTTAGCTGCATAGTTTATCCTTGAAGTTTTTGTTGCTACTAGACTTTGAAAATTAATCATATTAAGTAAATAGGTTTCAAAGATCTGTACATCAATTGATGGACCGGTAATATTGATGATAGGCTCATTAGGAAAAACGGGTGTACCTTCAGGAATCGCGTAAATATCTCCTTTAAACTTGAAATTGTGTAAATAGTTAAGAAAGGATTCATCCAAGTCTTTATCTGATGCTCGTTTAAGCCAATCTCTATGTGTAATGGATAATCCATTGTTTAATATCTCGATATAATTGATAAGTTGCTCTAATCCAACAGTTAATATGTAAGAACCTAAAATATCGGGGATTCTTCTGAAGAAATAATTTTCGGTAATCGTTTGGTTCATATTATGATCATGATTACATTTACCTGATGTCAGCTCATAATAATCAATAAAAAGAAAAAGATCCTCTTCTTTTAAAAGCCCAGATAATGGCTTTTTCATACTATCACCAGAATAATAAATGTGTCATTAGTATTAAAAACAATCTAGGATGTTTAACACTAGGTATTACTATTAAAAAACAAGAGTAAAATGATTAAATATTTGTTCTATGAAAATTATCTTCTTCAATA
>CAZAXO010000240.1:0-3385 GCA_964489085.1 uncultured Candidatus Bathyarchaeia archaeon | reverse complement strand
TCTCTTACTAATCTTGAACATCAATTACAAATGTATAAAAAAATCGTGTATAAATCAACTACTATTTCGGAACAAGAAAATTTTCTCTATATCAATGGGCTGATAGATCTTAAGGATCAAGTTGAAAAGAAACTCACGACATTTGGTTTTAAGGAGTTTAAGCCACCTGAGAATATTCCAGATAGAGTAGATGACGCTATTACATGGATAGAGGATGAGCAGAAGATACTACAAGACAAACTGCAAGTTATAGCACGAAACAGAGATGAAGTTAGAAAAGAGGTGCTATCGAAATATACAAGTATATCATCATCTCTTAGACGACTTCGCTCCTTAACAAAGGCTCAGAAGAATATGCTCCGTAGTGAAACGATGACGATTCTACAAGGGTGGGTACCTGTAGATCGAATCGATAGACTTAACAAGTTCTTAAATACCGTCAAAAGAGAAGAGGATGGAGGAATCGTTTATTCCTACGATGATCCTGCCCCTAATGAAGATATTCCAACAATTATGAAGAACCCTAAGCTATTTAGAGCCTATGAATTACTTACAAGACAATATGGGCATCCAGATCCAAGAGAAAGTGACCCCACCCCCATATCTACAATTCTATGGGTCATCATGTTTGGAATAATGTTCCCAGATGCGGGTCAGGGTATATTCATTTTCTTATTGGGATTCGCTTTAGCTTACAAACTTAAGAAACCTGTAGTAGGTATAAACATGTCTAAAATTGGTCGCTTAATGATGGGGCTTGGCCTTTCAGCAATGATTTTTGGATTTTTATTAGGCTCATTCTTCTTAATGGAGATTCAACCTCTTTGGCCTGGCCTCAGTAAAGCATGGGTTGGAAATCCAAATAATGTTATGTGGATAATTAAAATAGCAATATTCTTTGGAATAGCCCAGATATTTCTGGGAATGACTATCAGTATTAAAAATCATTTAAAAGCAGGTGAAAAACTTGAGGCGTTACTAGGTGAGCATGGTGTAGCTGGTTTACTAACTTTTATGGGTGTATTCATAGTTGCTCTTCTGTTCCTCGGCGTAAGAGTTGTACCAGGAGTCAGATTGCCTGCTTATGGAATGAATGTATTAACTCACTGGACTATTGCTATTCCAATAATTGGGCTTGTAGCGATATTTATTAAACCAATATACTCAGGAGAAGGAGCATCTATGGGTCTAGGTGTAGTATTAGAGACCGCAATAGCATCTCTTTCAAACATGTTCTCATATGCTCGAATAGCAGGATTCGCAATAGCACATGCAGCCTTTGGACTCGTCGCTGCTGAACTCCTTCATGTAAATCCTGCTTTAGGAATAGGATTAGGTCTTATATTCCTTAACTTCTTCTCGTTAACATTAGAGCTTTTAGTAGTTATGATTCAAGCATTACGACTTCTCTATTATGAATTTTCAACGAAATTCTTCAAAGGAACAGGAGTACCTTATATACCATTCAGACTTTAAAGGAGTAGAGTTGAGTAATCTTTAAAAAGGAAATTGTTTTACATAAGTTTTCAGAGATGCAAGGAACATGAGAAACAAAACTCTCTTAATTATCATAGGACTATGTGCCTTAGCTTTAATAGTGAATACAGCTTGGGCTCAAGAAGAAAGCGATAAACCAATCAATGATTATAAATTTCCCTCAATGGCTATAGCAGTAGGGCTAGCCTCTATAGGCGCTGGCATTTCTGTTGCGAAAGTAGGTGCAGCGGCAACAGCATCGATAACAGAGAAACCAGAACTGTTTGGACGTACAATTGTGTATGTTGGTATGGCAGAAGGAATAGCGATATATGGCTTGCTAATAGCATTCCTGATATGGATATAACTTCCGATCCTTAATCAGTTAGCTGTTACCTGGAGAATAATTGATTGGAAAGGTCACAGCTACATAAGAAAATTAATACGAGGATATTAATTTTCTACCTTTTTTCTCTCATAAGCTTACAAATACTTGGAATAATATTTTTTTTGAAGTATCGATCTGCTATCACAGGAATAATTGTGGGAATTCTTGCTGGAGTAGCCGCTCCTATTTGCATTGGAGTTATTATAGTTAGAATATTTAATAAAATCTATCAAAACAAGCTTTCAGAGGGGATTTAGAGAGAAAAGCTGAGCGTATCTTTTGGGTTGAGACCATATCCGATAGATAATGCTATATTTGTAAGATCTCTGCACTCTAACTCGCAGTGAATGAGGTATCCAATAACATATGGAAGTTCAATATATGTTTCCCGCATTCCTTTTGACGCTTCTCGTCTAAGAAGTTTTAACCCTTGCGCTTCAGCAAGATCTTCTCGTTTATTGAGAATATGTTCTACAATTTCCTTATATGGTTGTAAAACAGAAAGTGCTGTTTGCGTTGTCTTTGCTTGTATAGCATTTCTAAAAGTTGAGATGGAAAGTTTTTGAGAAAAAGGTATCAATAGCGTTTCTACGAACTTATCTGTGTAACCGTAGAGTAATGGTGATAAGGAGATAAAGCAGTTGGTGAGATCAGCTTCTAATCCAATTATAGTTTGAAGAAAGTCTTTGGCTCCACTAAAAAAAAAGCCAAGGCTGCTTAATACTTGTTGATAGTAGATAGTGCGTAACTGCCATTCGAATATAAGAACGCTATGATACTCATTCCATATAGATATACAACTTTTAATGTCTTTATAGATGGTGGTCTGCAGAAGACTAATAATCTCATTAATACTCTTTGCATCTAAGAGAGAATCGAAGTTTATGTCAGAAATATTTTGTAAAGGGATAAGCCAATTCGTTATTTCTTGAGAGGAAATACCTGCTGAAATACCTCGCAATATTCTTGACAGATTTTTAATTTCAAATCTACGAGAGTAATTTAGCAGAAAAATTTGTATATCTTCTGTTGGAATTTTAATTAGATTCCTGAATCGTCTAATGAGCATATTATTAAATATATGTGCGAGTGCTAGTGGAGTTTGCGTTTCAAGATCCGCTATACTTTTTCCGTAATCCGTTGGTGCTAGTATATTGGTGAATTCCTCTAACTTTTTTGTTGAGGTTAATGTATCCAAAATGTTAAGAGAGAGAAGATGAGTAGCTTGCCCATGGGATCTACCAACAAGGTATTCAACCACCATTAACTCCTCCTTTTAATGAGAATATCCTTAACAAATTTTGTTCGAGTGAATTCTTCGATCATAGTCTCTTCAAGTCTATCCTCAACATATTTAATTAGATTGTTATAATCGGGGATCACTATCTTTTCAAGGGCATTGACTTTACGATTAGTTTTCTCAAGATCCTCTGCTATACGTTCAATTCGAGACTCAAGTTCTGCTATACTTATTAAATCATTTAAAATTTTATAGAACTTATCAGCTGCACTCCGTACAAT
>CAZAXO010000239.1:0-3404 GCA_964489085.1 uncultured Candidatus Bathyarchaeia archaeon | reverse complement strand
CTATCAAGCTTTCATGAATGCAGCGAATTTACAGAAAAGTACCTGTGGACCATTACTTATTGAATGCCGAAATAAAGATGAGGATACCATGATATTTCTAATCCAGGAAGGATCAAAATTTTTATCACAACAACGCATCTCATACAACTTATTCGAAGATGAGGCACTCCTAAAAATATATAATCGCTTAGGATTACCACAAGACACTACTAGAAAAGCCAGAAAATACCATGCATACTTTTATTAATAATAATTCTTTTAGAGATAAATTTTTCGGCAATATAAGATAGATACAACAATAATGATAGGCTACAACTAGCTAGTGACCTCCATAATCATTGTATCATAAATACTATTTAATTTTTTCATACTTTGACGCATTAGATGAAATCATTAATATCAGTTGTAATATCTTATATAAAAACGGTTCATATACTTGACGTCTATTCATTAATTCTATTACCGATATTTATCTTTGGTGCTCGTGTGTTAGATGTGAGCCTTCAGACAATGAGAGTGATTTTTGTTTCAAAAGGATTAAAATATGCTGCACCCTTTATCGGTTTCTTTGAAATCCTTATTTGGATTCTAGCAATTGGGCAGGTAATGCAGAATTTAACTAATATCATTTTGTATCTTGCGTATGCAGGTGGATTTGCACTAGGAACTTTTGTTGGTATCCAGTTGGAGCATAAATTATCTCTTGGGATGGTGGGTATACGAGTTATAACACGGAAGGATGCAACAGAACTTATTAAACTACTGAGATCGGAACATGTTGGAGTAACCGTTGTTGATGCTGAAGGTCCAGAAGGACCTGTGAAGATAGTTTATTCTGTGATAAACCGTCATGATCTAGACAAAGTAATAAGCGATATTAAAAAATTTAATCCTCATGCATTTTATGATATTGAGGATATTCGATTTGCGACAAAAGGAATCTTCCCCCTTCAAGAGCCATGGTACCATAAATTATCTCATCAGCCACTTCGGATACTCAGAAAAGGAAAATAAGTAAACTAGTTCAATCTCATTTGTCCTGTTAACGTGGTATTGAATTATGGCTAGTAAATCTCTTGTAGATATGCACGTTACTAAGCTTAGTGAAAAGGGTAAGGGTACACATAAGGGTACATGTATGGATGGATGTAAGGAGCATATCAGTAAAGAGGTGAATAGAATGCAGGATAAATAGGCGGGTAATAGTAAACAGGTACTCTAGAGTGAACATATTCTACTCTAGGATAAAAAGGTACAATAGCCATAACACATCACTAAAAATCACAGTTATGAGCTAATATAGAACCTTTTTTAAAGAATAGTAATAGAGTAAATGCTTTAATAAAGGAAAATAAATATGTAGTGTTTTGAGCGGCTTTCGAGAGATTTTATGAGTCAGTGATCAATATGAATAGTAGAATAATTTTCGTTTTGGTTTATTTACTTCTCATATCAGTAGCATTGATACAGGCTCCTGTTGTAGTGTCTCAAGATGCACCTCACGTTGAGGGTGAAAAAACGATTACTCCGCAGAGAGTAGAGAACGGCGAGACGGTTACTATTACTATTAGGTTGAGAGGTGCTGGTGAAAAGGTTTTAACTCCTGTTGATGTTATGTTGATTCTGGATCGATCCGGGAGTATGACCGGAGATAAGATTTTAAATGCGAAGGAAGCTGCGAAAGCATTCCTTAACTTCACGGATACAAAAGATAAAGTAGGATTAATCACATATAGTAACAAGGCGCGGCTCGACTATGAGCTGCAGTTTATGAATTCCATGAATAAAGAAGAGCTAAGGACTAAATTAGATGAGTATAAAGCGTTTGACGCAACGAATATCCATGATTCACTTGTACTAGCACAGACGCTTCTTCTAGATTCACCAAGGATCAACGCTCCTCTTGTGGAGATTCTTTTGACGGATGGTCTTCACAACTATCCTTCCTCTTTACCTGACTCAACGTTTCGAGAGGTCGCTGAAGAGGCTAAGGATAATCATATTATAATTTACACGATTGGATTAGGCAATGATGTGAATGATGAGCGATTGCAGATGATCGCTGAAACAACGGGAGGTCAGTACTTTTTTGCTCCTGATTCAACGGTGCTGAAAGGGATCTTTGAGGAGATTGGGAGTCTCCTTGCTTTTGCTGGTACCAATATTGTTGTCACAGAGACGGCTCCCTCTTACCTCACCTATAATGGCGATGCTACAGTATCAGGAAATGAGACAGCTACGAATGGAGAGCTTGAACTTGTCTGGGATGTTGGTTCATTAAAAGTTGGGGATGAATGGAGTGTTAGCTACACTACTTTAGCTGGTGAAGCGGTAGAATCAAGTGATCAAGAGGTGCAGTGCATCGTCACCTACATAACCCCTGAAGCAGCATTAGCGACTATTAATCTCACTCCTGGTGTGATATTCCATAATGTTAAGGTCTCTCTTCTTACTGCTGAACCTGAAACAGTCACTCAAGGCGACGTTATCGATATTACTGCGACAATCGAAAATACTGGTATTGTACAAGATAACGTCGCTGTTGAGATAAGTGCAGATACTACCATTCTGAATCAACAGTCAATAACCTTGGATTCTGGTCAAATAAGCAACATCACATTTTCCTGGAATACTTCTGATGTGGATCCGGACATGCATACTATCACAATTGTAATTGACCCGGAGAATGAAATATGGGAAGAAAATAGAGCAGATAACACGGCTTCAGTTGAGGTTCAAATTAACCCTCCATCAGGAGATAACCTAGTAATTATCTTTCTAATTTTCCTGATTATACTAACAGTTACTGTAACGGGAACTGTATATGCGAAGTTGAAGCCTCAACCAATTGCTTCAACCTGTCCGAATTGTCGAGGACTTGCAACTTATGATCAATCGAAGGGTCGATGGTACTGCCCTCATTGTAGACGATATATCAGTTGATTAAATAATATCACGCATCCTTTTCTTATAGAATCTAAATTTATATACATTATTCTCTTTTGATAGCTTCTCTGAAATCCCCTCTATTGATACTTTATTATGTTAATTAAATAGGGAAATCTTTTTTACTTACATAATTTTTATCTGTCAACTACACCAGTTACATACTAAGATTTAAAAGGTTAGATCAAATAAATAAAATAATGTAAAGGAGAAGAGAATATAAATGGTTAGGATCTGTCCAAAATGTAATTCGAATAATCGTGATGATGCAGTCTTCTGTTCACAATGTGGAACATCATTTACTCAAGCGGGTATCCATGTCTCACCACCACCTCAACCATCCGTGAAACCTGTACCTTCAATGCAGGCTATTCCATCTATCCCCTCATTTGCTGCTCCAACAAGAGTTCCACCACCTGGAATGTGCTATTACCATGTGAATCTACCGGGAGTATACG
>CAZAXO010000238.1:0-3440 GCA_964489085.1 uncultured Candidatus Bathyarchaeia archaeon | reverse complement strand
AAAAACCTTACAGTTTCTTCTTTTTCAGTTCGTGTAGATCGAGTTGTGTAGTAGGCTCCTGCCGCGGCTCCTGCTATAACGACAACGCCTGCTGCTGCATATTTAATGTATCCTCTTCTAGATGTTTTTACATTTGACATAATTACTACCTTTTCTTCTATCACATATATAAATTTTAGCTCGTGTTGTACTTCAATAAACTTTCTTTAACATTATAATGTAGATG
Source organism: uncultured Candidatus Bathyarchaeia archaeon (assembly GCA_964489085.1). Lineage (GTDB taxonomy): Archaea > Thermoproteota > Bathyarchaeia > 40CM-2-53-6 > DTGE01 > CAZAXO01. The sequence continues at coordinate 3,214 of CAZAXO010000238.1, read as the reverse complement.
CAAAAAAAAATTTTAGAACAATTACATTTAGACAAGCATCTATGTAATAATAAATTACAGGATGACTATCTTACAGGAAGTATCTAGCTAGCTTAGCCTTTATGTTATTGTTCTGAGGGCTTCTTCAACTGAAATAGTTGTTTTTTCTGCGTCCTCATCGGTATGTACTGCGGATATGAAGAAGTGAACCTCCGGGCCGAACCAGACCCCTCTCTTCGCCATTTGTTTCTGATAATGTTTGTATTTTAAGGAATCACATAAACAATAGTCTCTGTAGTCCTTAATCTTTTCTAGTTCGGTGAAATACAACTGAAGTATGGGGCCGTATCCTTGTACTATAGCGTTGATATTTGTTTCTTCTATTGCCTCTTTATGTCCTTTGAGAATCTTTTCGCCCATTCGTCTCATATATTTAAAAGCCTCACCGTCATTCTTGCTGAGTTCACTCAATGCTGCATTAGCAGCAGCTAGGCATAGTGGGTTCGAGTTATAGGTTCCCGCATGAAGAATATTTCCTGTAGTTACTTTCTCCATTATCTCTCTCTTTCCAGCTATCGCAGCTATAGGAAATCCTGCTCCAAGAGCTTTTGCATAGGTTGCCATGTCGGGTTTTATATTAAAGACCTCTTGCGCTCCTCCGGCTGCTATCCTGAAGCCCGTAATCACCTCATCTAATATTAATATTATATCGTTTTCCTCTGTCAATTCTCGCATCGCCTTCAAGTATCCATCTTCAGGAGGAACCCAACCTATATTGTTCATGATAGGCTCAGTTAATACCGCAGCTATTTCGTGACCTTTCTTCCTAATAGTCTTCTCTAGGAGCTCTATGTTGTTCCAAGGTAATATAATCATAGTATCAGCTATTTCTCTCGGTATTCCCCATGAACTCCGAAAAGGGTATGGAGCATTTTCAGGCCCTAGTGCTTCTAGAGGAGTGCCAAGCGTACTCAGCATAACATAATCATGTGTCCCGTGATATTGCCCCTCAAATTTTATAATCTTATCTTTCCCAGAATAGCCTCTTGCGATTCTTAATGCTTGCATCGTAGCCTCGGTGCCTGTGTTGTTGAATCGAATCATTTCGGCGCACGGGACCATTTCTTGAACTTTCTTCGCAACTTCAAACTCGATCTCTACCGCAGTAGCGAACATAGTTCCCTTTTCCAATTGGGATTTTACTGCTTGGATAATCGTTGGATGGCAATGCCCCAAAATTAAAGGGCCATAAGATAAAGCATAATCTATATATTCGTTTCCGTCAATATCCCATATATGAGACCCCTTCCCTTTAGCCATGGCTATTGGATAAGGATCATAGAGTGGGTAAGCCCTAGCATTAGAACTAACTCCACCGGGAATGATCTTGGAAGCTTTCTCAAAGTAAGCTTGAGAACGATCTGTTTTCAACCCTGATACATATTCATTCAATATATATTTCGTAAAAAAATAATTTTTACTACATTAATAATAGTTTCTGTTTGATGTATTGATCCATTGTACTAGTTTCTCTAGGTCTTCTTTTTTTAGTTGCTCGAATGGTTTTTCCAGCTTTCTAGCTAGAACTAAAAGATGATTAACATACTTGACTGCTCTTGACTTACTAATAGATTTCGCAATAAGATACTCAACGAATTCTAAAATACTACTTCTATCAGCATCATGAATATCATTTGAGGATTGGAGTCGTTTTATAGCATTCTTATATATTCGTTCGTATTGATGAATTTTTATGTGGTCCTTAGACGTTACTCCTTCCCCTATTAATAATAAAGGGTGAGGCTTTTCACCTGAAATATGGTGCGGGGGGTGGGATTCGAACCCACGAAGGCCTACACCACAGGATATCTCTTCCTTGATCAGGAGATCTTAAGTTTAGCACCATAATAGTATATGGTCCTGCCCCTTTAACCTGAATCCCGCCTTTAAAGAATAGGTCTCGGGTACCCCCGCAGTATAGTATCTACAATGAATTTTCATGAAGGATTATATAAAAAATGCGGTAACACCCCATTTCCCCTTTCAATAAAGGTATAACACCAACAGGTAATATAGCAATTTGCATACTCAATTGTGAACGGTTTTTAATTATCAACTGCTATTTTGATTTTGAGGAAGATACTACTACTGGTTTCACTTCGCCTTCAACTACAGTAGGAACAAGGTTACACACATCAATTTGCAGACAATACTCAATATCATCACCTTGCCCATGTCCTCGAACTGTAACCGCTGATGAACTATTAAGCAATATCTTCACCATCTCAATTCTATTCAATGCTGCGAGTAAAGAAGCAATTTCCGCTAGGTCACCCTCATACTCTACTCCATATGATTGAAAGGCTTGAACAATTAAACCAGCAGCATAGAGATCTTCAATACAGATCCCGATCGTTGATAGCGGTATAAGAATCTTCACATTAGCATTATCTTTTTGAGCCAGTTCCCGTGCTAGTTGTGAACACACTCTCCTATTCTGTAATGCTCCCACAAGAATATTATTCGTCTTCTTCATAGCTTCCTTCAAAAGTCGTGTACCATGAGTCGTAGTTAATATAATTTTTTTTCCTTTCACATTCAACGACTTGATCTCCAACGGAGAATTATCAAGATCAAAACCTCGAATTTTTCTTCCCCCTCGTTCACCTGCTAACAAACTATTTATCGTATCTTTCTTCAGGTTCTTCGCTTCTTCAATTGAAGAGGATGGTAGAACTGCTTCAGCGCCGTTGAGAAGAGCGGATATAATCGTTGTACTTGCTCTAAAAACATCGATCACTATCGCTATATCCTCTTTAAGAAGCAGTTTATTTGTCATCTTACCTATAAGAAGTACAGATACTCTACTCATACTACCCTCTCTTCTTTGATTAGTACACTCATAACTTACTTAGATTTGATGGTTAACCTCTTTTACAGTATTTAACTTCTTGTACATCTATACTATTCTCTTTGTGATAGGTGGAATACTGATGATTACCATATATCAATTTTTTTTCCATGGAAGCATTTCCGCTAGTCGGTTACGCTGATAAGATTCAACTGGAGAATCTTTTTAAACTAGAAGATACACATCACAATTAATAATTAAAGTCAAGGTATCGAACTCTACAATAGAGAAGTGTAAAAGTTGGATAATAAAAGAATTCTATAAAAAAGAAGTCGTAATATTCAACAACTTGAAAAACATGCTAACACTCTACTCTTCCTTGTA
>CAZAXO010000237.1:0-3481 GCA_964489085.1 uncultured Candidatus Bathyarchaeia archaeon | reverse complement strand
ATTTAGACAGAATCAGTAAGATACTTGGAAGTAATGAGATATCTAAGATTATTCCGAAATTACCAGTTGGATATTCTGTTTTTCATTTAGTTGATTTAGGATATCCGTTTGTCGTTTCTATGAGAGTTTTGTATTCCTAGTTATAACGATAAAATACTAAATAGAGAATAATCACAATCATTCTGTGAATATTGTGGATTAAATCATTATTAACTAGTTAAAAATATTCATTACATATCTTTAATACATATAATTAATCTTTCATAGAATATTCAGAAAAGCATTCCGATTATAGTAATAGCTTCAATGTAGGTTGGAAATGAAGTTAATAATTAAGACTGAAAATATGCAGTGGATGAAGCGAAGTTAATTGGAATCGATAACTCTAATATTAATTTATTTCATTATCGGTTTCTTTGCTGGAATCATGAGTGGTGTGTTTGGAATAGGAGGAGGCTCTGTAAGAACGCCCTTGCTTTATGTTGCGGGAGTGTCTTTGCTGAGCGCTTTTGGAATAAACTTATTGGTGATTCCTTTCTCTTCCTTTATAGGCGCTTTGAGTCATAGAAAGAATATAAATTGTAAATTTGCTATATACGTGGTAGTTGGCGGAATTTCAGGCGCAGTGCTAGGCGCATTTTTAGTAGGGCTTATACACACACTATTTTTAGCAATTTTATTTGTTATAGCTTCTCTCATAACGGTACTAGGGATTTATTTTGATAGGGTATTCCCGAAACTTTTTCAAATGATTAATCCAACAGCAAAGACTATTGTTTGGGGAACGTTTTTTCTTAATTTGTTAACAGGTATGCGTGGAGGTAGTGGCGGTTCTCTGTTTCCTCCATTTCTACGGATGATGAAACTCAATATGCGTGAAGCAATAGCGACCTCATTATTCGCAACTATTTTTTCAGCAATTGCTGGCGTTATCATATATTGGTTTCGAGGCGATATATTAATGATACCCGCAGTAGTTGTGATGGTGGGATCAATGAGTGGAGCGAGGATAGGTAGTTTAATATCTCTAAAAATAAAGCCTATGTCGTTGGAAATTGGGCTTTCAATATTTATAATAATTCTTGCACTAATTACTGTCTATAAAGCTGTAATTATTCAATGAGTATCCCCGAAATAGATGGCGAATTTATTAAGGATTTAGAAGCTAGCTAGGAATCATATCGTTTAGATACCTACTTTATTATTGGGATTATCGCTCTTCTCAGCTCTGTCCTGTCTTCTGTTAACGAGTATTCCACTCTTAGAAGGATATCGTTGAAAGCTTCTCTCTGTATGAGGTCCCCTTCTCTAGTTTTTTTAACAAATTGGATAATGTCTTAGGACTTATAGTGTGGAGCTTATTCATTGTCGCATTGTATCTTCGTCTCTGGTAGTTTCCGAGGGTATTAATGATTAAAAGCACCCATTTTTTACTGATCGTATGAAGAATACCCTCTAGACTGCAGAGGCAGTCCTCCGAGCATTTCTCTTTACATTCTTCTTAGTTAGCTAGCATACAAAAAGACTCAAAGAAACAACAAAGGAATGTTCTCTAGAGCAGATAGCTGAATTCCATCCAAACATGGAAAAGCATCCGTGTGTTGAGGACGGAAATTAATTAAAAACCACATAATTGATTATGAGCAGAAATCACTAGCGCGCGAGTGATTTATTTTTAAAAAAATTATCTGATGAAATAGGTTAAGTGGCATCTCAGGCTATCAGTATCTTTTAGATTTTTTGTGGCTAATCCCTCCTTTTTCTGAAACGGAGCACTTGACCTTCTTCGAGGTCTACATCATCGTGGATAAGTCTCACAGAATACTCACTCTCCAGAGAGAAATTGGAACTCTCTATCTCCTCTCTAGCCTTTGACTCCATATGCTTTGGATAAACTGATAAAAACCCGTTTGGCTTTAAAATCCTGTAAAGTTCTTGAAGGAGCCTCCGTCTCTCACCTATTCTGGGAAAATAGTATTCGTGGAAAACATCAAAAAGCAAAATTACATCGCATGCTTCATCTTTGAGGCCTATCTCCAATTCTTTGGATGTCTGTATTGCTTTAACATTTTTTAGTCTAAACAACCCAGCTTTATGCACTAAACCATTCAAAGCATTCTCGTCTTTATCCAAAGCATAGATTTCCCCTTTTTGACCTACAATTTTAGCAGCCGGAATAGAATAACTGCCTGAGCCACACCCAAAATCTAAAATAACGTGGCCTTCTTCGATCCCCAGTTCTTTTAATAACTTCTCCCCTTCCTCTTTCAACCATTTATCAAGATTAGATTCCGTATTTTTAAACCTCTGCTTCAGAGTTTTAATGCACATTAACTTTTAATCCTTTAAGTGTTAGATCTCATAATTCCCACCAAACATGGGCGTGGCAGTGGCCTGTAGGATGAGTCCATGCTTGGTAAAGAGAACCTGTATAAGGAAATTTACAAATAATTTCAGTTGAAACTCCATCTATCCATCCTTCCCAAGAAAGCCCTTGTATAGTCTCTTTAAAACTATCATCGATGAAATCTAATCCCATTGGTCTTAGCAGCCATTCGAAAGTAGCATAGTATCTATTTTCAGTTCTCGATATTGCACCGTGAACCTCGCTTGTCAAGATGGTTGAATTTTTTCTTGGATTCAATTCAACCCTAGGATTAAACGCTTCTTTCCCATAATCCAATACGGTAGAACAAAATTTATTTACTAGATTAGAGCTAAATTCATCTTTGGATTCTAAAATCTTTAAGAAACTATCCTCAGTCCAAAAAGATTCTTCTTGGTAACCAACGATCACACCCTCCACTTCTGTTTTTATAATATTTTTTATATTATCTAATTCTTCCAATCCCTGATAAGGAGTTTCTGACATTGTGGTACTAGCCGTTTCTGAAGTCTTGGTTGTAGTAATAGGTGTTTCAATTGTCTTAGTTTTAGGTAATCCTGAGTAGAAATAATAACCACCAGCTGCGGCTCCAGCTACAACAATTATGCCAGCAGCTGCATATTTTAGATAATTCCGTCTATCAATTTGCTTTGACATAATTCACATCTTTAATTCCTTTTTTAAAGATAAATTTGTTTGATCGGGTACTGTCCTAATTGTAAAACTAATTTCCCCGAATATCAACCACTAGCTAGTTAGACCACTAGCTGAATGTTCCCCCGCCTCTTCTTCCTCCTCTCCATCCCATTTCATTGTCACCTTATTTTATTGGTATCAACATGCTCTATTCTCGAGAAGTAAGCGAAGTTATTACGATTTCTAAAGCCTTTTTTACAGATGAACCTGCTTCAACCTTTACTTTTTCTATATTATGCTGATCCAGTAAAGTTAATACACCTATTCCAAACTCGTTGGCAGCAACAGTTTTTACCCCCATATCAATAAGGGTCTTAGTAGCTATAGGTCCTGCACCATATTTGTATGAGGCAGCGGAATTCTTCACAACCTCCACTTTGTCAATCGAGTCATCACTTG
>CAZAXO010000236.1:0-3514 GCA_964489085.1 uncultured Candidatus Bathyarchaeia archaeon | reverse complement strand
ATTGCTTACTTATAAATAGGTACATACCAAAATTTAATATGTAATAATGAATACATCTGGTTTAAAATGTCCTATAGAGCGAAGACACTAACACAGTCAATTACAGGAGCTGCTATCTTCGGTGCTTTATCCTTTATGCTAGCAGCACTATCAGCTCCATACCACCCTAGGATGCCTGGATGGGGAATAGCCTTCATAGATCCTGTTAGCATCATATGGATTATCTGCTTCCTCATATTCGGATGGTACACAGGAATGTTATGCAGCATAATTGGAACAGTTGGATTGATGTTCTTTGATCCGTTTACCCCTATAGGACCCCTAATGAAGTTAGCAGCTACACTACCCATAATACTAGCTTACAATTATGGATTAAAATTATTTCGAGGAGTCGACTACTCGGGACTATCATTAAAATCTCTGAAAATTTACATTCCTTTAAGCATTATAGGAATAATTGTACGGGTTATCATAATGGTTGCTGCCAACATTCTATTATTCATCTACATCTTTGATGTAAGTTACGTTACCTTTAATATTGGAACAGTAAATTTGTCTATGTGGAATGCAGTTATACTGGTAGTGATACTCTTAAATGTTGAGCAAAGTATATGGGATTGCACTATCCCATACCTCGCAATCTATGCAACAAGATTCTATAAGCGATTCATGTTTTGGTAGACTTGCAAATCATAAATATTTTATCTATTTTAAAGTAAAAACTTTTTTTACTTACTTCGTAAAATCAGCTAACAAGGAAACGAGAGTGTATATCCTTAGGTTAGAGTTTTTCTATAGAATCCTTTACCTCTTTGATGGACTCTCTTAGAATTATAGCATCTTTAAATGTTTCAATCAGTTGAGCGGAGACTCTCCCCCTTAAACGCCGTATTTTAGGACTTTTACCAAAAAATTCTTTTGCGGCTTGATTTTCAAGTTCGATTACAAGATGAGTTATCTTCATCTCGTCAGGGTCAATCTCAAAATCCTCTACCTTTCCAAGTTTAACCATATCCTTACTATAAGTAATCATATTTTTGAGGTTGCTAACAAGCAAGTAATACACCTCACCACAAAAAACCATCTCATAACTATTAAAGAATTTCGAAGTTTCCCCTAAAGAATTAAAAACTTTAGATGAAAAATCATCAACAAAAACTCTAAATTTCCAGTTTAAAATAAAAATCAACTGGATCCTTGCTAGCTAAAATTGGAGTTATTATGACAGACTGATAAGTCAACTCTTAAAAGTAGTAAAAAGACTCTATCAAGCTAGCTTAGCACTCCATCCGCATTAGGTTAAGCTCTTTACATAGGTTTTCCTCAATGTAGCTCTTCACTTTAGTGAGCGCTGCCTGCGTCTCCTTAATAGTCAAGACTGACGAGTAATCTTGCGGGAGTATTCTCTCTAACTCATTATAATCGCCTATACCTGGACCTGCGAGATCTGTTTTCTTACTTCTCATTGGAATCTTCTCAATACCTATCCCGACTATTATATAGATTTATAATCACAAATAGGAAGAATAGAGAGTGATACGTAATATCGTAATAGATAACCAACTTTAAATAGGTAAATCATACTATTCAGCTGGCTCGCTTTCTGATACACTTATTTATTCCAGTAATAATTGGGGCTTGAATATTATGGATAAAAGATTATCGCTCTCCCTTTTTCTTAGTGTATTATTCATGGTCACCATTATTTCTATAACTGATGTTGATGCTAATCCTGGTGTCACTATTAATATCTCTCATTCACCCTTCTTAGGAAAACCTGTATATATAGAATATAATACAGATTATGGAGAAGATGGAACGATTGTACTATTCATTAAAGATCCAGATGGAGACATAGTATGGTCATTTGGACCACAAGAAATAACTGGAGGCAACGTATATAATGTAACAGTTACTGGAGTCACCGATAAACTTGGCTACTACTTTGTTCATGCTGAAGTGACTCTGGAATCTGGAAAAAAGATTAGTAATATTGTACCTTTTAGTAAGATTGAACGGAAAGACACCTCAATAGAAGAAACTGAGTCACATCAAGAAAAATCAGTAATAGTTGAATCATCTTCTGAAAAGCAATCCAATGGATTTTATCTACAAGCATTCAATATAAGCGAAATAACTGTGTCACTCATTATTATTAGTATTCTCACTATTATTATCCTATCAATTTTAATAAAGAGAAGGAAATAAACGAGTGAAAACAATTTAATAAGCCGAAGAAATAAGAAATATTATAATCGAATTCAACTCTTCGTTGTAATCTTAAAATAGTTTATGTTATATGTTAGTTACTAACATATGAAAGCGTTTCAATTCGTTATACTGCTTATCCTTATACTTTTGTTAGATATTGCATTTACCTGACGGACAAGAATAACCAAAAGTTATATTTTGCCATTCTAACTCTTCTTTCTCAATTTTTTGTTTTTGGAAACAGTCAACACAAAAGTCTAGTGAATCATTGTCACTTAATAGAGGGAATATTCCCCCACAATGTTTACACGTTTTAAGTACGAGAGTCATACAAGGTAAATACGTGTATCATAATAAAAATAAATTAGACAAAATAATCTAAAATTCTGTATAGATTCAACTAATGAACATCATCTCTCCAATCTAAAAATTACTAGTCATTTCTTCAAAGAAATAAAAAAGAATTAATCAGAGAACACTTGTTAGTTAGCAGCATAACAATTAATACTCTATTAGTGAAGTGAGTAAGCTAAAGCGATCATTAATTTATAGGAGAGATGGAACATTGGCCTATGCTCATTTCATGCAAAAAAGTATTGATGAAGTTAATAAGCGAGCTGAAACAGATACTGCTCTTCAAGATTTATTATCACAGTATGAAGGTAGAACTGTAACCTTACATATTATTGATGATGCGAATTATGTGGTTAGTATTTCGAAAGCGGGAGTATCTTTAGTAACTCCGAAAGATGTGACTTCTGAAGACATGTATATCGAGACAGATATAAAAACAGTAAAAAAATTAATGAATCAAGAGATAGATCCTCTTAAGATTGCATCAATGGTTTTTTTTGGTAAAATAAAGATAAAAAATATTGGAGCAAAAGAAATCGATTTTGTTAAACGAATTCTCTAACTAGCCGCCTCCCACGAGTAATAACTTAGGTATTTGTTTACTCAGATAGTTCTCAATTTGCTGGTAAGGGTCTTAACTTATAGTAATTTCCAATTTTTTGGAATATATCGAGTTTCGACATATCATCTTAAATACTCAATATAAATATTTATTGAAGTATAGTGTAAACTCTCTCGTGAGAGATTATGCTTGTCTAAGTATTAAATAAATAGGAAAAATTGAAAAAGATAAAAAATATTCAATGAGGTAAAAATATGTTAAGTAAACGAATCTATGCGGCTTTTATGGTGTCGCTTTTTCTCTTGTCAGTCGCAGCAGTTGCGGCTCCAAGTTTAGCGCATCATACACTCGGTGTTCAAACCGACGGAACAGATCCTAATAACATGT
>CAZAXO010000235.1:0-3531 GCA_964489085.1 uncultured Candidatus Bathyarchaeia archaeon | reverse complement strand
GGACTAGGAGCAGATGATGTGTTTAATCCTAAATTTCTAGATGTGGCGATGGAGGTGAATAAACGGACAGGTGGACGTGGAGCCGACCTCGTGGTTGAGGCGGTAGGAATACCAATAACGTTTAAATTGGCGATTCAATGCCTTCGAAAAGGAGGGTCAGTTGCACTTATTGGGAACTTAGCTTCAAAGACAGATTTTCCTTTACAATCTTTCGTTACTCGTGAACTTACATTATATGGATCGTCACAGTCTTGTTGGGATTATCCAGCTTGTTTGGATATGATTGTTAAAAGGAAAATTGATGTAGATGCAGTGATTAGCAAAATCGTACCATTAGCTGATGGGGCTTCATGGTTTGAAAGATTACATAGAAGTGAATCTGGCTTGATGAAAGTGATATTAAATCCATAAGAGATTCTTGCCTATTCGACATAGTGGAAAAAGAGAAATATAGGCACACGTTAAAATTATTAATGGTTGAAGACAAGTTATGGTAGTGATTATATGAAGATAAGTGAAATACAACGTGGAAATAGTGGAGTATCGATTGAAGCTAAAGTGATTGATATATCCGAACCAAGAGAAGTCAATACCAGATATGGGAAAAAACAAGTAGCTGATGCTACCTTAGAAGATGATTCTGGTCAAATATCATTGACCTTATGGGAGGATCAGATAAATTCCATAACGATAGGTGCCAAAGTTTCCACGTCTGGAGGTTATGTAACCGAATTCAGAAACAAGCTACAATTGAATATTCCAAAATCAGGTAAGCTGGAAATAATAGAAACCTAGTATACTAAAAAGTAACGAGTTACTGCACCAGATTCTTTAGATAGTACTGTCTGGGTAAACTCGATTAATAAACAATTTATATGTACGCTAATTATTGTATATGGCATAATCTTATTTACTTCTTAAAATAAGATTGTTCTGTGATGTAAATATGCCTATAAGCTTAAGCTTCACCAATTTTCCTACATGCCCCAAATGTGGTAATTCAAATAAAGCACCGCTTGTACCCGTATACGAGTTTTCGGGGGGAAATCCTCAAAAAGAGGTGATGCCCACCGAAATCCTCTTTTGGAAATGTTCTAATCCTCAATGTGGAATAACTATAGAACCTTAATAGATACTCCTTCTATCATCAGTGTGGAAACTAAAGAATCACAGCTAGCTGGTCTACATTAGTCATGAAATTAATTTCTAGCTTAGTTATCTTGGTTTTGTAATGATTTCTCGTATGATGAGATCGCAGAATTTTCTGCTGTAGGATGGTTTTACGACGATAGCTAGCTAGATGAGAAAAATAGATGCCACTCTGTACTACACTTTTTAAAATGGACGCAGCAAGGAATTAAGAATATCAAAGAAACTTCCAAGCGAGTCGCTTTATTCAAAGATGAAGTCGAAAAAGCAGGCGGAAAGGTGATCGGCTTTTACTATACTTTTGGGGAGTATGACGGAGTAACAATAATAGAAGGCTCCAATGATGAAACCGCAATGGCTGTCCTGCTCGGAGTGGGAAAAGCAGGTAACATCCGCACAACGACCTTGAAAGCTTTTTCAGAGGCTGAAGTCGCTAAGATAATATAGAGCCTTCCATAAACTCCCCATTTTTTTCTGTATATACGAGAGCTAGCTAGCTTTACCAAAAAGATATAACTATTGTAGCAAACGCTGTAACTGGCTAATATATAATCAATGAAATTCTAGTCCAACGAAAAAAATAGCAAGCTAATCGATAATTTAGAATTCATAGGTAATATTGGTCCATATTTTATCTAGCTAGCGCATAAGAAGAGGACATATACTAAAACCAAGTCTTTTTTTTATACTCTAAATACTTCTTATACTTCTTCTTTAAACTTTTCTCTTCTGATATCTTCCAATAAAGAATCTGAGGTATCCATAAGATCGCCGATGCAAAGGTTACAATGCTTTGCATTAACAGGGGGAATCCAATAATCCATAATATGAATCCTAAATACATTGGATGTCTTATCTTTGAGTAGATACCTGTTGTAATTAGTTTCTCGCTTTCGTGTCCTTTTATTCTTAGGTGTGATAAGATAATAAAAGTGGATCCGATTACAAATATTATTAATCCTAGATATTTAATCCAAAAAAGATTAGTATTAATTGGATCGTAAAAAGACATCGCGAACCATGAAAACCATAGGAAAAACATAGATATTGAAATCAGAAAAGATGATTTTCTACTCTGGAAAAAACTCTTTCCTCTATTTTCCAGTATATGATGTGAAGTGCGGAGAATATAACAGACAAAACAGGCACTAAAAAAGACTAAAAATAGTATATTCAAATCTATCATGGGAGACAAAGTTTTCTTCCTCCTCCCCTCTCCCTCTTATTCATTCAAATCACTAGCTAGCTGAACGATTCTATACTAGCTAACTCCAGTGGAACTCCTTGACAAAGCTGTTTGTTAGCGTTTATGTAGATATCTTCGTCTATGATAAGGCCATGATGGGCTCCATCTCGTACAGCATGGCGTAGGTTTGTTGGTTTTACCGAGTCTCCCATGTTCGCGACAATCATCCCCTCTTCAAGGAGTTTCCTGTATAGGTCATTCTCTTGCTTCAAATAGGCTATGATGACTGAGTCTATCTCCAGCGTATTTTTCTCGAACTTATTGTTTTGCACGACAACGCTACCTTTTGATATGCTGTGGACAGTCGAGTTTGTGATGATTTTCGTGGGGATGGGGATGGTTTTTCCTGTGAGGGCTTCACCGTTTCCTCCGGCAAGTCGTTTGATGAGGATGTCACGGTGGACGGGTTCAAGGTTGGGGGCGAAGAAGGGGTTATGGGTGACGATGGTGACGTCTTTACCCTGGAAGGCTAATGCCTCTGCGGTGTCTGCGGCTGCGTAGTGTTCTCCCCATACGAGTACTCTGTGGCCTGTTTGGGCGGGGCCCGGTCTGTCACCGGGGTGCCAGGGGCAGTTGAGCTTGTCGCAGACCATGGTCTGCTCATAGCCAAAGACTTTGTCTATGCCGGGGATGTCGGGGCGTGTGCTGACGGCTCCAGTGCCGACTAAGATAGCATCATAGCTTTTCAGCTCGGCAGGCTTAGGCTCTGTTTTGAGGTGTGTTTCAACTTTAAGCTTCTTAATTTGCTCTCTTATCCAATCGAGGTACCAGCGCATCTTTGCTTTGCCTGGGGCCATGCAGCAGTATTTCATGGCTCCGCCGAGTTCGCTTTCCTTTGAGAAGAGTGTGAGTTTGTGTCCTCGCAGTGTTGCGATTCGGGAGGCTTCCATGCCTGCTGCGCCGCCGCCTACAACTGCGATCTTCATCGGCTTTCTCGCTTTTTGCATGTTCCAGAAGCGCTCATCACCTATCGCAGGGTTGATTGTGCATTTTATTTCTCTTTTACTCATAAGCGATTCTTGCCAGCAGCCAACCAAGCATGAGATGCATTTCCGGATCTCTCTATCTTGCCCCCGATAGACTTTATACGTCCAGTAGGGGTCAGCGATGAATTGTCGTGAAAGACCAACCATATC
>CAZAXO010000234.1:0-3536 GCA_964489085.1 uncultured Candidatus Bathyarchaeia archaeon | reverse complement strand
CTATTCCACCATATACGACTATCATCTTGGCTGAGCCGAGATTGAAAACCGTCAATAAAAATCCGCCACTTGATTACCAGATTTGAAATGTAAATTTAGAATAATCAGGAGATGATAAAATAAATGAAGGTATATAATGATATAGTAGCTACAATAGGTAAAACACCTCTTGTACGGTTAAATAAAATTATCAAGCCAGAGTGGAGTACAGTATACGCGAAACTAGAGGCTCGAAATCCTGGTGCCAGCGTTAAAGATCGTATCTGCTTTAATATGATAAGAGATGCTGAGAAAAAGCAATTAATAGATAAAGATACTGTGTTGATCGAGCCTACCTCAGGTAATACGGGTATTGGATTAGCTATGGTTGCAGCAGTAAAAGGATATCGCCTCATTCTTACTATGCCCGAAACGATGAGTATTGAACGACGACAACTTCTCAAAGCATACGGTGCAGAACTTGTCTTAACACCTGGACCTAAAGGTATGAAGGGAGCAGTTGAAAAAGCTGAAGAACTCTCTAAGACATATTCAAACGCTTTTATTCCTCAGCAATTTAAGAATCCAGCAAATCCTCAAATCCATAGAGAGACGACAGCGGTGGAGATATGGGAAGACACCGATGGTACCGTTGACATACTTGTAGGTGGTGTTGGAACCGGCGGAACGTTAACAGGTATTGCTCAATATATTAAACCGAAGAAACCAGAGTTTCGTATTGTAGCGGTTGAACCTACTTCTTCTCCTGTTCTCTCAGGTGGAGATCCCGGCCCACATAAGATACAAGGAATAGGCGCTGGATTTATACCCGATGTTCTAGACGTTGATATCATTGATGAGGTTATCCAAGTTAAGGATGAGGATGCAATGGCTACTGCTAAGAGACTAGTTAAGGAGGAGGGGATACTAGCAGGTATCTCATCTGGTGCTGCTACATATGCTGCGATCAACGTTGCTAAGCGAAAAGAAAATATGGATAAAGTAATTGTCGTGGTTTTACCTGATACGGGAGAAAGATATCTCAGCACTCCACTCTTCACCTAGTACAAGTATACTATCCCGGTTAAAATAGCATTTGGAGTGAGAATAGTTTGAAGCGTATCTATTTGGATCATGCCGCTACGACGCCTCTGGATTCGAGAGTACTCTCTGCTATGCTTCCCTATTATGACGTAAAATTTGGGAATGCATCTAGTATACACAGTTTTGGTCGAGAGTCGAGAGAAGCCATTGATAAAGCAAGAGAACAGATTGCTATAACTATTGGAGCAGAACCTGAAGAGGTTATCTTTACTTCAGGAGGTACAGAATCGGATAACTTGGCGATAAAGGGAATCTCCTATGCTCTTAAGGATAAAGGTAGACATCTTATCACGTCTCAAATTGAGCATGCTGCTGTTCTTGAGAGTTTTAAATCTCTTGAGCAGGAAGGATTCACTGTCTCCTATATCCCTGTTGACCATTATGGATGTGTAAGGATTGATAAACTTGAAGAAGCTATTACTCCGGAAACAGTCTTGATTAGTGTAATGCATGCAAACAACGAGGTGGGAACGATTCAACCGATCCAAGAGATAGGAAAGCTTGCTCAAGATAATGATATACTATTTCACTCGGATGCTGTTCAAACGTTTGGTAAGCTCCCTATTAATGTATCGAATCTTGGATTGTCTTCACTTTCACTATCAGGACATAAAATTTATGGACCAAAGGGGGTAGGAGCACTCTATCTACGAGAAGGGGTGAAGATAAAACCACTTCTTTTGGGTGGTGGACATGAACGTACTATGCGCTCAGGTACCGAGAATGTTCCCGGTATTGTCGGATTGGGTGAAGCTTCAGCACTCGCAGAAAAAGAGATGAATGAAAATACAAATAAGATAATGTATTTACGGGATTATATGATTAAGGAAATTCTTGAAACTGATTCTAAGTCATTACTTACTGGGCATCCTGTTAAGAGGCTTCCAAATAATATTCATTTCTGTTTTCCCGGGATTGAAGGTGAAGCGTTGGTGTTAGCATTAGATCTTGAGGGAATAGCAGTTTCTACTGGTTCTGCTTGTTCATCTCATACATCTGAGGTGTCCCATGTCTTATCATCTTTAGGATTAGACACATTATCCGCTTTAGGATCGATACGTATAACATTGGGTAAAGAAAATACTATCGATGATATCATAGAGGCTAGTAACGTTCTCTTAACATCAGTAAAGAGATTACTGAAGATCTCTCCCATAGCTCCTAATTGAAGAAGGCGAAAGCAAATGTATACTCCCCTAGTAATCGAACATTTCAGTCACCCACGAAATGTGGGTGAGATAGAGGATGCAGATGGAGTAGGAACTGTTAACAGCCCAACATCAAAT
Organism: uncultured Candidatus Bathyarchaeia archaeon; assembly: GCA_964489085.1. Lineage (GTDB taxonomy): Archaea > Thermoproteota > Bathyarchaeia > 40CM-2-53-6 > DTGE01 > CAZAXO01. Next base: position 1,167 of record CAZAXO010000234.1, on the reverse strand, counting down.
GATATCTTCAATATCTATGTAAAGATAAAAGATAATCAGATTATTGATGTCAAGTTCAAGACTTTTGGATGCGCAGCTGCTATTGCGTCGAGTAGTATCTTAACTGAGCTTGCTAAGGATAAAACCATAGAACAGGCCTTAGCGCTTTCGAGAAATGATGTCGCTGAAGCGTTAGGCGGTCTTCCTCCACATAAATTGGAGTGTTCTACTTTTGCAGTTGATGCTCTCCATGCCGCAATTAAAAACTATTCTTCTAGATAAAAATCTTTCATCAATTTAAATTCTTTATTATCTAATAATTGTGTTCGGAGGTGTAAAGTTGCTTCAAGCTTTTGTCTTAATAAATTCAGAGGTTGGTACCGAAGATAAGCTGAGAGTGAACCTAAAAAATATAGAAAATGTGGTAGAGGCTCACAGTGTCTACGGCGAATACGATATAGTGATTAAAATTGAGGCGGATACGATGGATAAGTTGAAAGAGGTGGTTCACCGGAAAATAAGAAGTTTAAATGAGGTAAAGTCAATACTTACCATGATAGTGAATAAAAGTGAAAAGTAGATTAACCAGATATGTTTGTGGGCTTAGTTTGATATTCATCGGGTAAAGTAAGATAAAAAAAGTCTGATTAGTACTTGAGGAAGAATAAAGATGCTAGTTAAAGCTTGTTTGATATTCATGTGTTTCATCATATTTTCTCAGGTCATATTTATAGATCAAGTATCTGCAAGCAATGATGTTATTGTGTATGGTGATACCGATTGTGGAAAATGTTTAAGTTATATAGAAGAATTAAAATGGGTTTTAGGAGAAATAGATATAACGGATATTCAGATTAGAGACTTCAAGACTTCCCCAGAGGCACGAGTAGAGTTATATGAACTGAACAATAGATTAGATATTCCTTTTTCGATGCGGGGAAACATCGCTGTAGTCCTCGAGGGGAGATATGTTTTTGAGGGATACGTTCCAGTCAGCGTTATCAAAGATTTTATTATGACAAATACAGGAGATTATCAAAATTTCGTTCTTTATAGAGATGACAATCGAAATCTATACATGCTGATGGATGAGAAAGGAGAAATTAGGGAGTGCCCTATCATAGATTCGATTCAAGAATGTCTTTCAAAAACAGATTTTAAGTTAGGATCGTTACCATTACTCCCCTT
>CAZAXO010000233.1:0-3559 GCA_964489085.1 uncultured Candidatus Bathyarchaeia archaeon | reverse complement strand
TCTTAGTACCGATCAACATTCTTGGAATACGCCAATTGGAGGGTCAATCTCGATAATTCTTGCTCCTCTGCTATCTATTGTGTCTATCGGATTTGCGTTATTAGTTATACGACGGATTAGTCGAGGTGGATCACCCCAAACAGCGTTTGGTTGGATAGTGGCTTTTGCTGGTCTTCTCTTTCTGGGTAGTGGCGCTATTTTATTTACTCAGATGATTGTAGCTTTGCAAGATACCTCTTTAGTATCCGGGATGATTGTCACTTTATTTTTTGTTATTCCTCCGGTTGTTTTAGGTATTGTTTCTCTTCGGATGGTTTTAAAGGATCATCAGGGTGTGGTAACTAGTTGGAAGAATAATCATTGCGATAGTGGGTGTAATTTAGCTTATTTGTTTGGGCTGGATTACTAGTTGGATCCATTTTAGTAGTATTAGCGAGTATGGTACCTGCCAGATCTCTGTCTACTTCTTTGTAGATGATAATTGAGATTTTAAGATCATAAAACTCGATAAAATTTTAAATACATAGGCTACACATTTGTAATATGGTCTTTAATCTTGTAACATGTCAATATTGTGGAGTTACTTACCCGGTATTAGATGATACTTCATCTTCAAACATCTGTCTAGATTGCATCAAAAAGTTACTCATGGAAGAAGAAGAACTGGAGTGGCAAGCATTACTAGCAGGTCATTCTTGCCCAACAGGGAGATGTGATTCATAAAAACACTTTAGTAATTAAACTCATCTTCTTGACAGCTAACTATCTTTAGATGTATAAACTTGATTCAGTTAACTACAGTCATTTCAAAATATTTAATGAAATGCTATACCCATTCTTATAACGAGGAGATATGATATGCCAAGAATATTAATCGTATACTATTCAAAGACTGGGAATACTGCATGCATGGCTGATTATATTGCTGAAGGTGCAAAAAAGGAGAAAGATGTTGAAGTAGAAGTAAAGACTGTTAAAGAGACGAAAGTCGATGAATTACTCGATACTGACGCGATCATCCTAGGATCTCCAACGTATTACGGATCAATGGCAGCAGAGATCAAGCAGTTCATAGATGAAAGTGTTAAGTTTCATGGTAAACTAGAAGGGAAAATTGGTGGGGCATTCTCCTCTTCAGGAATCATAGGTGGAGGCAATGAAACAACGATATTAGACCTCTTGAAAGCCTTATTGGTGCATGGTATCGTCATTCAAGGAACATCAACAGGCGATCACTATGGACAGGTAGCAATTGGGAAACCTGATGCTAGAAGCCGAAAAGCATGCGTAGACTATGGTAAAAGAATAGCTAAACTCGTCATAAAAACTACACACTTCTAGAACTGCATATACTGTCTTCTTATTCATCTATCATTCTAGTAAGCTTCAATCAACTACTTTAATACAATAAAAAGAATTTTTATACGCTTATCCTTTTATGTATTTATTATTAGGAGTATGTCAAAATGTCGAGAGTTGTACATTTTGAGCTTAGTGCTGACGATCCTGAACGAGCCTGCAAATTCTATGAGAAAGCTTTTGGCTGGAAAATCGATAAATGGGAGGGTCCTGTAGACTATTGGCTTATCACCACTGGTGATGACAGTAAACCAGGCATTAATGGTGCCATTAAAAGAAGAGAAGAAGAACAGGTAAGCACAACAAATACTATCGATGTCCCATCTATCGATGAATTCATAAAAAAGGTTGAGCAGAATGGCGGTACCGTGTTAATGCCGAAAATGAGTATTCCCGGAATTGGATATCACACTTACTGTAAGGATACCGAGGGAAACATTTTTGGTATAATGGAAAGCAATCAATCAGCAAAATAAAATCAGTACCGTATCTCCTTTTTTTCTTAGCTAGCGGTGTCTCTCTTGATTAAGGATTAAATAGTAACCTAGGTAAAGTAGTATCAGGACTAATGAGGAGCATATACTGATGACCATTCTAGATGAACCTCTGAAAGAAATACTAATGATTCCTAATTATATTGATGGAGAATGGATTGAACCTAAAGGAGATCTTGTGGATATAGTTAATCCAGCAACACAGAAAGTTATAGCGCGATGTCCAATTTCAACTGAAGATGAATTGAATACAGCTGTCGACGCTGCTATGAAGTTATAACAGATGCTCTGGAAGCATGTTTCTCTTTTGAGGAAGGATTAGCTAGCTAGTAAAATAGTACCAATCAACCGAAAGTATCCACGTGATAGTTTCAACCGATAAGTATACAGAACCATCATATGATAGGTTTATTATATTGTTAATACTTTTTTTCTAAGGAGATAAGATATTGGCAAGCTTTATAGAAGAGTTTATGAAATCATATGGGCCAGAGGTTAGCAAACAACTCTCATCAAATTTAGATGTTAAACAAGATGTTGCAAGCCAGATCATACCATTAGTTGCACCCCTGATATTAGGGGGATTAAAGCGTCAGATGAAACAATATGGTGGAGAAGAGCGAGCGAATCATATTTTAAGTAAGTATGGTAGTGCAGGCATTCTTGATAATATTGGTGAGGAAGTCTCATCTCGGGCTAGATATCAGAGACCTGATCCACGGCTTGGTGGCTTACTTGGAGAATCAGGAGTCCAAGCTGCAGATACGATGTCACAACGGTTTAAGTTAAATCCAAATACCACGATGAAAATCATATCCATATTGGCACCAATTATTCTTGGAGCATTGACGAGAAAACGAGATAGAGGAAGAGCAGGCTCAAGTGGAATTGCTGCTCTCATTGATCAAAATGGGGATGATAGTATATTAGATGATGTTGTGGGCCTCCTCATGAAAGGCATGGCGGGATCTAGTTCAAAAAAGGGCGGTGGTCTCGTAAGTAATTTAATCAGTGAATTCACAACGCCACGCTGTCCAAAATGTAGTTCAACAATTACCCCACATTTCAAATTCTGTCCTGAATGTGGAATAAAATTTAGATAAATCTACCGTAGAATCAAGTATACTCTAACCTTTACCTTTTTTTATTTATTTCAGAGATTAAATCAACTTAGCAGACTAATTTTTTTACGAATTTCGTGATTTTGCGCTTTCAATTATTTTAGCATGGCTAAGTTTTAGAATAATAGAGAACTATTTTACTAAGTTACAAATCGTAAGCTAATTATTAAGCTCACCAGTATAGATAGTATTTATGTTGTCCAACATCTTGAAAGAGTTAAGGAATCGCCGCAGTGTACGTGAATATCTGCCTAAAGATGTCTCCTATAATATTATTTTGAAAGTTTTAGAAGCGTCTATATGGGCGCCTTCGGCACACAATGCTCAACCGTGGCGTTTTATTGTGATTAGTGATTCAAGGGTTAAACAGAGACTGGCTGAAACGATGGCGCACGAATGGGATAAGGATCTAAGTGAGAGCGGATTATCTGTAGAAGATCGGGAACATCTAACAAAAACCTCAATTAAACAGTTTACACAACCACCGATTATACTCTTAGCATGCTTAACTATGGAGGATATGGATATATATCCAGAGGAGAGGCGATGTAAAGCTGAGTATATAATGGCTGTTCACAGCATAGC
>CAZAXO010000232.1:0-3606 GCA_964489085.1 uncultured Candidatus Bathyarchaeia archaeon | reverse complement strand
GATCCACTCTTACGATACAGAGAGCGAAGCAATCAGCAGTTTTTGTAAGATTTAAAGATAATTTTTCTGCTAGGCGTCTAGGAAGGCTTATTCAATATGACTCACCAAAAAAAAGGTAAAGTCTACATACTCGATTCATCAGCTTTAATCGGTGGAATAATTCCAACAGATCTGAAACAACATAGCTATATCTCTCCTCTGATCAAACTAGAAACGACAAAAAATACACTCATCAAGATCCGCTTAAAATCTGCAAAAAAAGAGCAAAAACTTTCTATTCGTACACCGTCACAAGAAAGTGTAGATGTTGTTGCAAGAGAAGCCAAAAGGTTAGGAGAAAATTTGAGTAACGCCGATGTTGAAACCATCGCATTAGCTTTAGATATGAAAGAAAAAAAGTATACACCCGTACTTATATCAGATGATTTTAGCGTCGAAAATCTATGTGAACTCTTAGATATATCCTATACAGCTATGATCACGAAGGGTATAAAAAATTTTTATCAATGGTTTTATTTTTGTCCAGGATGTGGAAAAACGGACGATACAGATGGTTTATGCAGAGTCTGTGGGACACCATTAAAAAGGAAACCTAAACATATACAGAAGACCCAACATCGCACATCATAAACATACTATCTTGAAGGGAGAATTATATTTTTTGAATTTCTTTACTTTTTTAGTATCTGTTGTGGCGATTAGTTTATCTGGTGTTATTCCTCCCGGTCCTGTATTTGCTGTAACGGTTGCACAAAGCCGCTTTAACGAAAATGCTGGTCTCTATATCGCTATTGGTCATGGAATTGTCGAGATTCCTTTAATGATCGTTATCTATTTCGGTTTCGCTTTTTTCTTCACAAACGAAATTGTTCGGACTCTTATAGGATTTGTTGGTGGATTAATGCTTCTCTATATGGGATATTCAACCATAAAATCACCATATCCAAAAGAAATCAACGAATCAACTATTACAGGAGGGTCTATCTTAGCGGGAATAGTTGCTTCAGGAGCTAATCCATATTTTCTATTATGGTGGGCAACAATAGGTGTAGCTTTACTTGTAAATGCTACAAATTATGGGCTCTTCGGTTTCATAATTTTCGCTGTAGCTCATTGGAGCTGTGATCTAATCTGGGATGTACTTATATCAAAGACTATCTATAAAACTAAACGTATATGGAAACCAATTACATATAAGGTAGTTAATAGCATCTGCGCACTACTTCTTCTCGGTTTTGGAGCTTGGTTTATCTATTCATCCTTAGCTAGCTAAAAGACAAACATTTTTAAATATCAGGAAATGAGCTTAAGGTGTATCCAAGAAAAAAAAAGGGTTCTTTCTAGGGTGAACCTTGAATGAGCAATATGAATGATAATGTAATAACGTTACTTCAGGATCAAAAGAATTTTGAAGAAACAATAGTTGATAAATTAACTTCTTTAATGAGTAAGATCAGTAATAGTGTTATTAAATTAATGATCCAAGTTATGATTCTCGATTCTATGAAACATGCAACTATCTTGCAAGCTATCATGGATCTGAATAGAGGTATCATACTCTCAAATACTGATAAACAAATGTTGAAAGATAAATTAGAGAGCCATATCTCAGAAGAGGGAGAGATGCTACAAAAGATTCATTCACTTTCAGAAACTATTAAAGATACAAATATTCAAACAATCTTACAGCAGATTTCATTAGAAGAAGAACGACATCACACCGGGCTAAAACAACTCTTTTCACTACTCGATAAAGTAGAGATAATTACCGAAGATGAATGGTGGGACTACATGAATCAATGGGCTAATTTCTCAACATAGATAATCATAATTCCCTTAAGAAGATACGCAATTATTTCTGTACTAATTAAGTATATCGTGAAATAGTTCAAAAAGACAAAATACTTTTTCACTGTGAAATTAGATAGTATTAATTATAATCTTCAACAGTGAAATTTTGTAGTAGTAAGAGGTTCGCATAAATCTTACCTTTAATAAAACATAACAGTATTATTTTTCATTATTTGTTTAGTGAATACAAGTTAAATTAGTTACTTTAATCAGGTTATTTAGAATGGTAAATGTAAATGGGAAGATTGAAATGGTATCGCTTAAAGACCTGAATCTTATTTCAAAAATGAGCATTTCAGAAAAGGATGCTTTAATTATAGTCGATATACAAAATGATTTTATGCCAAAGGGAGCGCTGCCTGTTGAAGAAGGTGATCAAATTATCGATTCTATAAATAATATTGCACAATATTTTTATCAAAATGATAATATTGTTGTTGTAACTCAAGACTGGCATCCACCTAACCATTTCTCCTTTGCAAGTAGTCATCAAAAAAAACCCTACGAACCATTTCAAGCTGAAGGAATTGGGCCTGTTCTTTGGCCTAATCATTGTATTCAAGGAACTTTTGGAGCACAGTTCCATCCGGAACTTGAAGTTAAATTTGCAAATGCTATAATTAGGAAAGGATATCATCTTACAGTAGACAGCTATTCAGTATTTCTGGAAAATGATAAGGTTTTACGAACAGGTTTAAATGGTTATTTAGAGGTACTTGGCATTAATCGGATTCTACTCTGTGGATTAGCGTTAGATTATTGTGTTTATTATTCTGCAATAGATGGCAAGAATCTTGGTTTTGATATTATCGTAGTATTAGATCTGTCCAAAGCTGTTGATGAACCTTTTGGACATTTAGAAAAAGCATTAAAACATATGGAACAAAAAGGAATACAATTCATTAACTCAGAAAATATAAGATTTTAAATCGCTTTAATTTCTCTGTGTATTGCCTTTGTTTTACTACTGCACATGATGAATTTGGCAACAAAATATATAATGGTGTACCAAGATGAACTAATATTAGTTAAGATAATAATCTAAAGGTGGAAATATATGAAAATAGTTTTTCTTGATGAAGCTAGTATCACGTTAAATAATGATATGAATTTCTCGAAAGTTGAAGCTCTTGGAGAGCTTATATGTTATCCCAATTCAAACAAATCCGAGACACTAACTAGAGCTGCGGATGCTGAAACGGTTATAGTTAATAAAGTTTTAATGTCAAAAGATGTAATTGAACAATTACCAAAATTGGAACATATTGCAGTGATCGCTACAGGATATAACAATGTGGATCTGGAAGCAGCTAAAGAAGCACGAATCACTGTAACGAATGTGGCTGGATATGCTAAATATTCAGTTCCTCAACATGCTTTTACTCTTATACTAAATCTTGCAACGCGAGTTCCTCAGTATTACAATGATATTATGGTTGGAGAATGGCAGAAATCTCCTGCTTTCACCTTACTTAAATATCCAACTTTTGAATTGAGAGGTAAAACTATTGGCATTATAGGTTTTGGTTCAATCGGTCGAAACGTAGCGCGTATCGCTAAAGCCTTCGATATGAATGTGATGGTATACGATGTAATCGAAATCAAAGATCCTGAATACAGAAATTATCCTTTAGATGAGGTTCTTGAACAAGCAGATGTAATTACACTTCATTGCCCTTTGACTCCTCAAACAGAGAATATTATTGATGCTCAAGCGTTAAAGAAGATGAAAAAAACTTCGATTCTAATTAATAC
>CAZAXO010000231.1:0-3611 GCA_964489085.1 uncultured Candidatus Bathyarchaeia archaeon | reverse complement strand
CCTATAATGTTACCACGTTTCAAGAGCTGTTAGATGCTTTAAACAAGATTCCAGGCCGATATAAGGTAATTAAGGCGAGATATGGTTTTGGAGGTAAACAAGTGTGGAAGATTCACTCACATACTTCAAAGGAGAGTCTCTGGAAAATATTTGATCAATGTGAGGAAGGTGTAGTTGTTCAGAAATTTAAACCGATCATTGAAAATGGTGATTTACGGTTGAATGTTTTCGATGGTAAAGTGATTGGTAATGGAGCTATTTTACGACAGGCAAGGGCAGGAAGGTGGCAAACGAATATTGATTTAGGCGGGTCACAACAGCCCTATAAACTAGATGAAAAGATAAAAGCCGTAGCGAAGAAGGTGAGCGAAGCGTATTCTGAAATACGATTACAGGGTATCGACTTATTCCTCGATGGGACCTTCATCGAAACCAATGCGTATCCTTCAACTATAGGATATACCCAAAAACATTTCGGTGTAAAAGCTCAAGATATAATTCTCAACGAGTTAGCTGAGTTAAAAGATAGATGAAGAAGTGAGAAATTTTGAGTACAGAAATGAAACTTCCAGAAGTGGATATGACTCGTATTAAAACGGAACTTGTTAACTTCATTAGAGACGAAGTTGAGAAAAGTCCATACAATAAATGTATTATGGGTCTGTCTGGAGGTTTGGACTCTGCAGTTGTTGCTTATCTTGCTTGTGAGGCTGTAGGTAGGGAAAATCTTATCGGGTTATTGATGCCGTATAAAACCTCGACTCGTGATGTTGTGGAGGACGCTAAACTCATCGCAGTAGAATTAGCGATACAGAGTTTAGTATTGGATATTTCACCACAGATCGACGCTTTTAAAGCAAATCATCCTCATGATGATCCTCGACGATTGGGGAGCAAGCTGGTTCGCGAGAGAAGTGCTCTTCTCTATTACTATGCGGACATCTATAGGGCTGTCGTGTTAGGAACTGCTAATAAATCAGAGGTGTTTCTCGGTTATTTTACGAAGTGGGGTGATCCTGCTGCAGATCTTCTACCTCTTGCAGGGCTTTATAAAAGCTATGTACGACAGTTGGCTGTTGAATTAGGGGTACCTGCTTCAGTAACCGATAAATCACCTAGTGCTGGTATGTGGCCTGGTCAAAAAGATGAGGATGAACTGGGAATGAGCTACGAAGAAGGCGATCAAGTACTCTATCAACTTATTGACCTTAACAAGTCCCCAGAGGAACTTGAGAGAAACGGTTTTGACCATGGTCTAATTAAGAAAATTACGAAGCGTATTAACGATACTGAATTTAAACGAAAACCACAGATAAAACCTATACTATCTACAAAGATTTCTAAATAGTTAGCTAACCTAGCTTTTTAGAATTTATGATTATAGTGAGGTGATTTTGCTATGAATGAAATTCAAGTTGTCTATTGTGTTTACTGTGATGCTGAAAATAAGGTTGATGCTGAACGATGTGTTAGCTGCGGTAGAATCTTAGATTGGTCTGATAAGGATGATTTATCTAAAGAATAACTCTATGTAGTCTATTAAAAAGCTCTATTATTACTACTCGATAGCGTACTATTAGAGTTGTTCATTGAGTTCTAACGAGTTAAGAGTAACTGTTTCATATCAAGGTTTTTGATCCAATATATTTTAGGACTTGCTTCCTTTAAATCGTATTGCTTCAATGTTGGATGATCTATCCAATATCTTCTGTTAACCTTGTATCGATGTTCCCTTTTTTTTACTATGTTATGATCAATGGTTACGAAACCACGAACTTCTGAATATCAGTTATTCGATTCATTTGCTCTTTTCTCCCACGTATCTAAGATCTTAGTTACTGTGTCTCCAACAGCGATTACAGCAGTTTTACTCTTTGAATCAGTTAGTACATCTTTCCAAATAAATAATTTCATAAGCTTTCAACTCAACCGTTTGAATTTAGCTAATGTATTTAATAGTGTTTTCATTTGTCAGGTACATGTCAAATCAACTATTGTTATAATATCTCACTAGTTACCGTCTTCTTTCTGAAAAGTTTTATATCTTCCTTTACTATGTATTACTTAACCTTGTTCTCTTTTACTGTGTTAATGTCTAATTGAGCAGTATCATTTATGCCTGGTCTCCCCATCTGATCATATTCTTCTTCAGTAATCTGTATATCGACTATTAAGTCGTTTTGCTTACTGATGGTTTGAGTAGGTTTTCTAATGACGACACTTCCAGGAACTATGTTGCCGAGTATTTGCTGTGCTTGTTTAGCGAAATCTTCCATCATATTTTGCTCCTTAGTTTTTGATAGAGGCTCAATCCTGCTCCTCAAGCTTGGCCTTGTCAAGATTAGACGCACCATGTTTTGACCAAGTGTTAACACTTGTTTTACTGTCAACCGAATAATCATATACATCACGTTACACATTTATTTTTTCAAGTGGGAGTAATATCAATGACTTTAATATCATAGGTTGCGTTGTGTCCCGCTAGTGGATGATTAAAGTCTAAAAAAACAGCATTTTCTTTTACGTCATGAACGGTAGCTAAACTTTCAGAGCCATCTTTCGATCGTAGCGTAATTAACGTCTGTGGGGACGGTTTCTCTTTGAAAATCGTTTTAGGCGCCTCCTGGAGTAACTCGTCTCTTCTTTCCCCGAATCTCTTATCGGGCGGTACCTTAATCTCCTTTTTATCTCTTTTCTTTAATCCAATAAGCTCCTTTTCTAAACCCTGTAGTAATTGTTTTGAACCAATCGTAAAGCTGACAGGTTCCCTGCCTCTACTTGATTCAATAATTTCTCCGTGCTCAAGCTTCACACGATAATGGAGCGTCACTTTATCTTTATCACTAATTATCATATGACCTCTATTATTGTTGCGAAAATAACCATTTATAAATTTTAAGCAATAACTGGTTATTGTGATTGGTTAAAGTGTTATAATAGAGGTATTCACTAAGCTAACTACTGATTGCAGCAGCTTATTATTTATGTCGCTTTATTCTCTCCTTTTTCTTTGTTTTATAGCGATACGACTTTTTCCTTTCCCTTTTTATTAGGGTTCTCCAATAGGGATACGTTTTCTTGGGTCCTTATGTATATTGATTAATTTCACTGTAGAATTGAGGATAACTTATCTCATTGTTGAATAGTTGAGATATGCATTCGTTTAATCTATTTTTCTCTTCTTCGATCTCTAAATGTAAAAAAATTATGTTATATTCTCCTATTTAATAATAAAATCAAGTTAGCATAAAACTAAGATATATGAAAACTTAGGATAATTAGTTAACTATTATAGTAAACAACAAAGATTTTTATAAAAAATATTGATGTTAGCTGGCGTGTAATAATTAATAGAGTTGATGAGAATGAACAAATTACTGAATTCAAAAAAATTTTTTGAAAGAGCAAAGAAAGTTATACCTGGAGGAGTTCATAGTAATGCTCGATATCTTACACCATTTCCACTATATTTCGCTAAAGCGAAAGATAATAAATTATGGGATGTCGATGGAAATGAATATGTGGATTATTTTGTAGCTCATGGCTCAGTTGTGCTTGGTCATCACTATAAAAAAATTGTTGAAGCGGTTACGCAACAGATGGAGTATGGA
>CAZAXO010000230.1:0-3647 GCA_964489085.1 uncultured Candidatus Bathyarchaeia archaeon | reverse complement strand
CTTCTGTTCTAACCTTGCCCATTCTAATTTCACTCCTTCCAAAACAGATCAGTGATAAGACTAGATATAAAGTTTCCCAAAAATGAAGGTAACGATACGAAAACTTGAAAAAAAGAATTAATAATATTTATATTCAAAATATTGAGATTTATGTTTTAAACAGAGAAAATAGTATAAAAAGGAGAAAAATTATGAGTAAAGGAGAACTTTCAAGTGCTGCTATTCACAGATTGATAGAAAAAGCAGGTGCATCACGGGTGGGTGACGATGCTGTTGAAGAACTGTCTCTTGTACTGGAAGAAGTTGCAGTAAAAATTAGTAGAGAAGCATTAGATTTGGCGTCGCATGCTGGTCGAAAAACTGTTAAATCAGATGATATTCGATTATCTGTAAAGAGACTTTTAAAAGACTAATCGGAAAATCGATTCATAATTGAGTACTAATTCGAAATATTTTTATTAAGCATCTATTAGTGTTAGCTACAATAAATTAAACTTTTATAATAAGGAGGAATATACAGATATGTCGTACTTAGCAGGACAACCGATTTTAATTCTTAAAGAGGGTGCAAGCCGTAAAAAGGGTAAAGATGCCCAGCGTGGGAACATAACGGCTGCAAAGGTAGTAGCTGAAGTCGTGAAGAGTACTTTAGGACCAAGAGGAATGGATAAAATGCTTGTTGATACTCTTGGTGATGCTACTATAACTAACGATGGAGCAACCATCTTAGATGAAATGGATGTTCAGCATCCTGCTGCAAAAATGATGGTGGAAGTAGCGAAAACCCAAGATGATGAGGTAGGTGATGGAACCACCACTGCAGTAGTGTTAGCTGGAGGACTCCTAAATAAAGCAGAGGAATTATTGGATGAAAAAGTACATCCTACTGTAATCGTTGCAGGCTTCAAACAAGCAGCAGAGAAATGCATAGAAATACTTGATGAAATAGCTCAGCCAATTAAAGTCGATGACCGAAAAATGTTGAAACAGGTCGCTATAACATCGATGCATAGTAAAGGCGTTGGTGCTGCACGCGATCATTTCGCTGAGATAGCTATCGATGCTGTAAAACAAATTTCTGAGAAGCAAGGAGACTCCTATTCTGCCGACATCGATCATATTCAAATAACCAAGAAAGAAGGAAAGAGCCTGCTTGATACAGAACTTGTACAAGGTCTAATTATTGATAAGGAAGTCGTTAATCCAGGAATGCCTAAAACTATAAGCGATGCAAAGATTGCACTACTTGATTGCCCACTAGAGATTGAGAAAACTGAGTTCAGCGCTGAAATTAGAATACGGGATCCAACACAGATGCAAGCATTCCTTGATGAAGAATCTCGAATGCTCAAAGAAATGACTGACAATATCAAAAACGCGGGAGCAAATGCTGTCTTCTGCCAGAAGGGTATAGATGATGCTGCCCAGCACTATCTCGCAAAAGAAGGAATCATGGCTGTACGGAGAATTAAAAAATCAGATATAGAGAAACTCTCACGAGCAACAGGGGGAAAAATAGCTACAAATCTAGATGATCTACAAACATCTGATCTTGGTTACGCTGCGAAAGTTGAAGAGCAGAAAATAGGTGATGACAAGATGGTGTTTGTTAGTGGATGCAAAAACCCTAAGGCAGTAGCAATACTGATACGTGCTGGTCTAGAACGACTTGTAGATGAAGCTGAAAGAACCTTACATGATGCTTTAAGCGTCGTATCCGATGTAATTTCGCACCCTCAAATTGTATATGGAGGAGGAGCTGTAGAAGCTGAACTTGCGAAACGCCTCAGGAATTTCGCAATTAAAGTAGGCGGAAGAGAACAGCTTGCAATAGAAGCATTCGCTGATTCACTTGAGACAATACCACGTACATTAGCAGAAAATTCTGGTCTCAATCTAATAGATATTATGGTTCAATTAAGATCTGCCCATGAACGAGACGATGGGTCATCTTATGGAGTAGATATCTTCGAAGGAAAATGTGTTGATATGAAGAAGAATGGTGTCATAGAACCTCTTAGAGTTAAGCAACAAGCTTTACGATCTGCGGTCGAAGCAGCATCAATGATTTTAAGAATTGATGACGTCGTCGCTGCCGCTAAATCAGCCGCACCTCCTATGCCCCCAGGTGGAGGCGGTGGAATGGGCGGAATGGGCGGAATGGGCGGAATGGGCGGAATGGGCGGAATGCCCGGAATGGGTTAGAGGCCGTAACCAAAGTAGCCGCGCCTGTTCAGCCTAAGTGAAACAAATGATTTGCAGCTGAAACAACTGAGCCTTTTTTAAAGGCTCCCCTTTTTTTTATCTACCGTAAATGTTATTAATTAATTGAAATGATAATAGTAATGATCTCAAATGAGATCTGATCCTAAGTTTGTTACTTGTCCTCAATGCGGGCGCCTTATTCCAGAAGAAAAGCGATGTAAAAACTGTAGAAAATGTTCAATGTGCTGTACCTGTGAAAATCCATTGAAGTAAATATAAATAAAAATAACTACTAATTTATCAACTAATCCATCTAATAATCTGACTTTCTACAATCAAATAGATTCGTATTAAAGAAGAGGATTTGAGAAGTTATAGCATATTTTACGATTTTAAAGCTGCTATTAAATTATTTCCATTGTCTAGAAAGAAGGGTGAGATACAAGAGATGAAAAACAGTTCAATACAAGTTATCATTAGGCCTTTCAATCTACTGGATCTTGATAAAATAGTGGATATCGAGCAGAGATCGTTTACAGATCCTTGGTCAAATTTTGAATTCAAGCTTGCCTGTCAGAGAAACCCTCGTGGATTTCTTGTTGCGTTGAAAAATGATTTAATCGTGGGATATATCATAGCTGACGTGATAGTGAGTTTGGATGGTCACAGTATTCAAGGAAAAAAGTGTGGACACATATTAAATATTGCAGTTCATCCTGAATTTAGACGTGAACATATCGGTAAGGAATTGATTGAAGCTATTACTGCATATCTGTATAATGAAGAGGTAGAAGAACTTTTTTTGGAGGTTCGTAGCTCAAATATGATTGCCAGAAGCTTTTACTTGAGTATGGGTTTTAATGAGAAAAGAAGGAAACTTGGATATTATTTCACTGAAGATGCTGTAATGATGATGAAAAAGTTATAGGTCGTATACCATCTCAGTAACTATAGCTATCACGAAGAATTCGACAAGAATATAGTTAGCTGGTATGATTCTCTTATAATAATATTAAATGAATAAACTGCTAAAAGAAGTCGCTCTATATGAAGATCTATACCAATTTAGTTCTTTCGATCAGAATTGACTATTAAAGGAAATATTGAAATAGGTTCTATCGTCATATTCATATTCATGCCACTACCAAGTTTTCAATGTAGTGAGTGTTCAAAAATAGTAGAGTTACCCTCCTCTTACTCTGAGTATGAAGGACAAGTAAAATGTCCTCATTGTCAGTCATTATGGGAAGTAAAGTTTTCATATGGTTTTCTTAAAGTGACACCTAAACTTATTAAAAAAGGAAGAGATAGCTAACCGTTATTGGCGACGCTTGGTTTACATATCAGAGTAATTAGAAACTTTAATAATTAAAAGTAAAGACGAAAACTAGTTAATGTTTTTTCTTTTATTCTCTTGTACCTAATGTTATTTGGTTTTATCC
>CAZAXO010000229.1:0-3648 GCA_964489085.1 uncultured Candidatus Bathyarchaeia archaeon | reverse complement strand
TATTCGGTATTAAGGGAGCTGATGTGGAAGTTGCTGAAGAGGTATCTGCAGAAAAGTATCTAAAAGTTGCGAGTAAATTGAAAGAACAGTTTACTAATCTGAAAAAAATTTGTATTACATTGAGAGGAAGTGTAAGCGCAAGCCATAATACATGGACTGCGGTATTATATGATGGTAAACAATTGTTTTCTACTACAAAATATGATATAACGCATATTGTCGATCGTCTTGGTGGAGGCGATGCTTTTGCGGGAGGGTTAATTTACAGTTTAGTATCGGGTAAAGATGATCAAGAAGCATTAGATTTTGCAGTTGCAGCAAGTGCGCTTAAGCATAGTATCTTTTTTGATCCTAACCTTGTCACAATCGACGAAGTTAGGAACCTTATAAAGAAAGGAGGAGCAGGAAGAGTTCAGAGATAATATATGAGGCTGACGAGATGTCTAATGAAGTTTTAGATAAGATGGAGCAAGCGGGTATCATCCCCGTTGTAGTGATTGAAGAATCAGAGAAAGCCGTTACTTTAGGTAAAACGATTCTTAAGGCAGGTTTGAAGATAATTGAGATAACTATGCGTACCAAGTGTGCAATGGAAGTTCTTAAAATATTAGACACTGAAGTTCCAGAACTTCTCCTTGGAGCAGGCACTGTATTTTCTCAACAAGTGGCTGAGGAAGCGGTAAAATCTGGTGCTCGATTCATTGTTTCCCCTCACCTTGATGAAGACCTTGTAACCTACTGCATTAGTCACGATATAGTATGCGTACCAGGTGTATTTACACCCTCTGAAATACAAAAAGCCTTAAAAATAGCTCAGCAAACTAAACGATTCTCATCTATTGGAGATATTCCACTAGTGATAAAGGTGTTTCCAGCTTCAACAGGAGGCCCTGGCCACATAAAAGCATTAAAAGCTGTTTTTCCAGATGTACGGTTTCTTCCTCTTGGAGGAGTAACAATCAATAATCTACCGGAATATTTCAAAGCAGGAGTATGGGCTGTCGGGGGTACATGGATGTGTAAAAAAGAAATCATAAATGAAGGAAACTTCGACAAGATAGCAACGTATACAAAAGAGGCGTTACAAGTTATAGCAGAGATTAGAAAAAACACTAGATAATTTTTTTTAAATTCTAAAGAAATCAAATCAATTATTACATTCAGTACAATCTATACGTTTACACATAACAAGTTAATCTATAAAATTTTTTTCTTCACTACCCTGACAAATTGAATAAAAAAAAAGGTAATTCCTGATATGAGTATTATTGTTGCACCTGAAGCAAGATCAAGTAAATAAGATAGCCATAATCCTATCAATGAAAATGAAGCGCTGAAAAGAATAGAAAAGAGGATTATACGTTTAAGATTATCGTTAAACTGCTCACTTAAAGCAGCCGGAATTGTTAATAGAGCGATCACTAGAATAATACCCACAATTCTAATTAATAATACAACGGTAAGTGCTGTTAAACATAAGATTAGTAAATACAAAAGATTGACAGGGATACCACGTATTAATGAGAATTCTTCATCGAAGGAGATAGCAAGAAGTTCCTTGTAAAAGGTTATTACAAATCCGATTATAACTAGGTCTAGAATAGCCATAACAATAAGATCCGTATAAGGTACCGTCAGTATACTACCGAACAGATAACTGAACAAGTCTGGCGCATAACCTGGTGTTAATCCGATGAATGTTATACCTAATGCCATTCCAACAGCCCAGAGTATACCGATTGCAGTATCCACACGACGAGTAGTTTTTTTACTGATGACTCCTATACTTATTGCAGATGCGATAGAGAATAATACTGCGCCGAGAATAGGGCTTACTCCTAAAAAATAGCCTAATCCTATACCTCCAAATGAGGCATGGGAGATACCGCCACTAATAAACACGAGGCGTTTCACAACTATGAAAGATCCCATTATTCCACATGAAATACTTGCTAATAATCCCGCGATAATGGCATTTCTCATAAACTCATATTGAAGAAGCTCTATCATTGCACCATCACTTCTCAATGTTCCTTGAGCACTCTATGAGGAAGGCCGTGAGCTATCATTTCAACTGGACATTGATAGGTTTCAGCCCAGATTTCAGCCGTAATCTCCTTTGTTCCTTGATAATAGAGTTTCCTGTTGAGACAAGCAATCTTATCAACATATATTGATAAAGCAGAGATATCATGTGTGACTAATATGATAGGGATCCTCTTCTTCAAGACACTTAAGAATTGCCAGAATTTAGTATCTAACTGTTTATCAACGCTAGCAGTTGGCTCGTCTAAAAGAAGGAGTTTAGGCTCGGAAACTAATGCACGTGCGATAAACACACGTTGTCTTTCTCCACCGGAAAGTTTACCTATAGTATGATTTTTAAATTCGATCATGTTAACATTTTCTAGAGCATTAATTACCATTTCTTTATCTGCTGAAGTATACCATTTAAGGAGTTTATGATGACCCAGCCTACCAGTAGCAACTATATCCTTAACAGTAATTGGAAACTCAACATCAAATCTGCTTATTTGAGGTACATACCCTATTAATCGTCTATTTTTATTAGGTGAACCACCAAAAACCTTTACCTCTCCAGAACTCGGTTTTAGTAATCCTAAAATAATTTTAAGAAGAGTTGTTTTCCCACCTCCATTAGGTCCAATAATACCTAAATAATCCTGTTCTTCAACGGTAAGATTAATGTTCTCTAGGATGATCTTATCATCAAGATGTAGCCATACATCTTTTAAATCAACAATGGGATTCATATCTATTGCAGACTCTTTACTATTTCTTCAGATATTAGGTTAAGATTGTCTATATAGTCTTCCGCGAGGGGGCTTATTAGAATTACACTTCCACCTATTTCATTAGCTATCATTTCAGCAGTTTTCGTCTCAATCTCTGGAGTTGCAAAGATTACCTTAATCTTATTTTCTTTTGCTTGATCAACTAGATTAGCTAATCCTACTGGAGTAGGTGCTTTCCCCTCTTCTTCGATCGGTATCTGCTCAAGTCCGTAGTCATGAGCAAGATACCCCCACGCAGGATGATAGACCAAAAATTTTTTGACCGATAAACCTGAAAACGCGGAGTTCAATCTCTTATCTAGGTTTTGTAAAGCATCAATATAGCTATCCTTATTTTGCTCGTAATAATCTTTATTGTCTCTATCTAATTTAACAAGTCCTTCATAGATATTCTCAACCATTATCACCGCATTTCTTGGAGACAGCCAGATATGCGGATCTTTCCCCACAGATTCATGGTCATTCTCATTCATTTCCATAAGGTCGTTCTTATGAGAATCGGTCATATCAATTAGTTGAATACCAAAACTGCAGTCAACGATCAACATATTAGGATTTGTTTCGAGTATCTTATCTAGCCAAGTGAGTTCGAATTCTATTCCTGAACCCACTTTAGCATACATATTTGCTTGAGTAATCTTTTGCATCTGACTAGGAGTTGGTTCATAGGTATGAGGACTCGCTCCAGGAGGAACTAAAACAGTAACGGATACCTTATCACCTCCTATCCTCTCAACAAATTCAACTTGAGGTATTAGTGTGACGATTACTTTGATTTTCTCATTTGATTCTAAGTTAGGAGTGTTGCTAAGAGAATAGAGGGTTAGACTAA
>CAZAXO010000228.1:0-3661 GCA_964489085.1 uncultured Candidatus Bathyarchaeia archaeon | reverse complement strand
ATTTTGAACCTCAATATAGATCATCTAACGGTTTTGTGCTACTTTATAAGGTATTATATCTTAAACAGGCTTCCTTAATATGCGAAGTTAATCCATCAACATCTATTTATGGAGAAGCAGTTACCATAGGAGGAAAACTTAGCTCACCAGAAGGAGAACCTCTCTCAGAGAAGGAAATCACTATTGAATCACAACGTGAAAACATAACAGAGTGGGAAGAAATAGAAACTATCTCCACTGATAAAGATGGTAACTATATAGCTTCGTGGACACCTCCAAGAGGTAATTACAGTGTAAGAGCACGATGGAGAGGTGAACCATATATGTATGTAGAGTCGATGAGTTCTATCGAAAAACTCACTATTGAAAAAGCTGAAACTACAATAACGTGTAGTCTCTCTAATTCAACTATAGTGGAAGATAAAGAAGTTCAGGTTAATGTTCAACTAGGAGTACTATCAAATCAAGGAAATATATCTATTCAGTATAAGCATGAAGAAGGAGATTGGATAACTGCAAAAATAGGATTACTCACGAATGGAACATTTACTACAAGCTGGTCTCCACCAACTACAGGTCAATATCAAATACGAGCTAAATGGACAGGAGATTTCAACTACAATGCCCTAATAAGTGTACCGGCATCCTTAGAAGTAAAAGTGAAAGGGTAGAGAGTAGACGATAAAGAGATGAGAGTACTGCACATTTAACTAATCTTATACCGAAGATATTTATCTTCCGGAGAGAAACGTGGAGGATGAGGAGTCCTAGTATCACCTTTACAATGAGGACAATGCTTTTCTAAAGTGTATTCGCGACAATTACTACACCTTCGTATCTTCCCTTTCATCTGAGACGCTTACCTAATCCATGATAACTTTCAATTGTTGATAAAGCAGTGTCTATAGATTCATTCAATAAATTTTCAGCCTGCTGATAATTTCCAGCAATAACCTCCAATGTATATTTAGGCGCACCAATAGTATAAGCATTCACCTTAGCTCTTTGAGGTTTTTTGATATGTCTAGCTTTTAAAAGTGCCTCTCTAATAGCGTGGATACCATTAGATCCGAAGCATGTAAGTTCTATAATCCCCGTAACTTTTGCTTCTTCTAGTTTTATCTTAACTTTTGCGAATTCAGTAAGAGTAGTTACACAATCATTAGTGAGATCTAATCCTTGAAAAGCTTTTTCACCTATTTCCACTGCTCCTTCAAGAGCTTCATAGAGAGAAGAATACTTGCTTAAAAGTGCTTCTCGTACTTCCTCGATATTTACTTTTTTTCCAAGTTGATCATCCACACTTTTGAGAATGGATTCGGCTTTTCTTTCTCGTTTCCAATCGAGCATCTTTTCAATTTTCTCTCTACCGGTAACCCGTCTTCTAGAAAGATCTATTTGATTACGGTTTGGATCAACGCGTAATACTTTGAGGACAAGTTTCTGACCTTTCCTCAAATGATCCTTAATATTTCTGACCCACGTTGTGGCAATTTCAGAAATATGAATAAGTCCCTCTTTACTATGATATTCATCAAGTGATACATAAACTCCGTAACTTACTATGCGATTAACTGTAGCAATTACTAAATCGCCTTTCTCTGGGTAACCTAATTCATCCTCCTCTTGTTGAACCAATTCAGCGAAGCCCCTGCAGAATATCACCTTTTATTTTTGCTTTTCCACCAGTTGGTTCAGTTAGAGCCTCATCACATACTTTGCATTTAACAACAATAGTTGCTCTATCAAAGACTATTTGTTCATTACTACAATTATTGCATTTAACACGGATAAAGCTGCTCCTTGGTTGAGGTATTAAATCTTTTTCAGGCATTACCTAATTCACTCCGTTTGAAGCTTACTTATTCTATTCCCTAGACGAGAAACTATACAACCACATTCTTTACACTTGAGCTTTAAAAGTTGTTTCTTTGTAGTCTTGACTTTCCTTACAAGCTCTGGCCATTTTTGTCCACCATAGCCATGCTTCTCCCGTTCATGTTTTCTTGTTCCCTCTGCTAACGCTCTTTCTTTACCTTTTTTATAAATCGAAACATCATGTGGCGAATGTTTCTTACATTTAGGACAATAAACATTCATTTGTTTCGAAACCTTCATTTGCACACCACGTTTGGATGAATAAAAGAAAGGACTTTGATTTAATCGTTTCCTTTCTGGTAAATAGTTATTTTATATTCCAATTCACTTCTACAGCCAGATCTTTGTCCATTAGTGATAACGCAGTTTTTTCGGGGAGTAATGTTAAATCTTCTATCTCGAAAGGCCCATACATTTTCAGATCAACTCCAACAATCTTCGGTGTAGGTTTTATGAATCGGACTAATTTGAAGACAGTTGAATCCTTTTTCTTCAATTCTAGTTTATTATAATTAGAGGACGTAACAATTATTTTCATACTATCTTTAAAATGTTTAATTGATTCAGATACGAGTTGTTCTTCTTTAAGTAGATTAGATATCTCCATTGAATCATTATTAGATATTATAGAAGTGAGAATTTTCGAGAATCTACATATGATAAGATCATTTACCATGTACCTTGCACGTTCTAGTTCCTTTCTAATAAGTTGAAGCTCTAGGCGCATTACTTCTTTTTTCGTAATTATATTCTCTAGAGAACGAAGATAATCCCCTGTTTCTCTAAAGAAAGTAGCGTCTAACGATTGGAGGGTAATCTGATCTTTCTCTCTCCGCCACGCGGTAAATAACTTTCGATACACCTTATCTTTTTCCCCTCTTTTAAAAAAATACTTATTTTAAATTATTGGGTTTGCTCTGTTCTTACATATTAATAATATTGCGGCTTCTAAAGGTAACTCTTCTTCGGTATTTATGTATGGTCCAAATTCTTCATTAGCTAGCCTAAACTTAGGAGATTCTTCAATGTATATTTTTATCGGATCTCCTTTTAGAGCTAAAGCATCAGTTAATGGATCAAATGAAGGTAATTTAGCTAATGGTACATTAACTACTTTCATTCCAGTTTTACCATTTAGTGTTCCAACTAATCTAATAAGTCTATGTACATCGGTTGTAACAACAGTATCAACTTTTATAGAAAGTTGTTGCTTAATCTTCTCTACTTCTGGAATAAATATTTTCCAACTAGTAATTCCTACTTTCTTAAGTTCTTTGAATATTCTTATCATCCAATTTGTTGGAATCAAATCTCGTTTTTTAAATAAATTAACTAAATCATCGTTTATACCTAGCATCGTTACATAATCGACTATTTTTTTACGTTCATCATTTCCGAAATGAAAGTTGTTATCAAAGCCTAACATTGTTACATAATCGACTATTTCCTTACGTTCATCGCTTCCTAGATGAAGTGTGTTCTTATTAAGCACGTGAATATGGTATCCTCTATGACCTGTGAAATTCACTTTGATCTTATCAGATGATAATCCAAAATCGTCTTTAAGTAACTCGATAAGTTTAATACTCTCTTTCTTAGCATATTCCAAACATTTTTCACATATCCAGTTGTAATCACGAATCTTTCCATTACATTCAGGACATGCTGTAGGAGCTTTACCTTTACCTGATTTGCTACATTTCATACATGTCCATTTATCATGGTTATTTCTGCAAGGTGTCTCAATGTGATCAGCATCTATATCAAATATGATATCTGCGCC
>CAZAXO010000227.1:0-3675 GCA_964489085.1 uncultured Candidatus Bathyarchaeia archaeon | reverse complement strand
ATTTTGTTTAGTGCCTCCATCGATAGTTCTTCCTCCTCCAGTAGAAAAATTGATTATAATATCGCATTTTTCTTTCAATTGTTCAAGAACTTCACGATAAAGAGTTGGATCATTTGAAGGTTTACCCGTCTTAGGATCTCTTATGTGAATATGAGCTATTGATGCACCATATTGATAAGCCTGTAGGACTTCATCAATAATCTCATCAGGAGTAATAGGTAAATTAGGATTTTCTTCTCTTGTTGTAACTGAACCCGTTGGAGCCACAGTTATAATTAACTTATCTTCTTTTATCATAATTGATTTAGTAAGTTATCATTATATCCTATTTAAGCACATATTACCCATAGCTATCTTCAATGGTCATAATTTATTATGAAGGTTGATTAGTTGAAGACATAGCTTAAATTGAGAGCAAAATGAAATGTTTGAGTATTAATTTGTATATAGGAGAAATTTTCAATACATATTTTATCCTATTTAGTATTGTTTTAATTTTTTTAGGAAGAATATATCTTCGTAGACGATAATAATTAAATAGGGTAATACCTAATATCAATAGTTTTTTTTTCTGAAAATTTTTTGGATTTTCAATATTTTTGAACAGATTCAATCTTCTCTCTATCTCTCGACACCAAAGGCAGAGAATATTGCTGCATAGGTTTATGGTAGGTTTCTTGTTTAGAATCTCAATTGTATATTCGAGGTATTCTTTTGCTGGCAATAAAATAGTATTTGCCGTGCCGATACAACCGTCTGTTACAAGCTTCATTTTTCTTAGATTCGAAACAAGATTACACAATTGCATAGTGCAACCCCCCTTGTCTTTTCTGATGAATAATCTTTCATCACCACAATCATCTCTGTATTTCACACCTATTCTGAAAGGAATTATTTTTAACAATCCTGCTTGATACTGTGCTTCATGTACTATTGCAATCACTCTATCTCCTAATCCAATGCTCAGTATTTTACCACCTACTTTCGCCAGTTTAGAATAAGGTAGGTATGCCGGGGAATTGGAATCATGGTTTTCTGTAAGATAGTTAGCGAGTTTCCCTATTGATGCAACTGAATTGGTTGGATGTTTACTTCTCACAGCGTTTTTTCTTTTTCTAAAAGTTTCTGGGACAAGACCAGTAATTGCAGGAGTTATCGTATAATCAAAACAATAGTTGGTGCTGTTAGATTTTACTAATGAAAGATCAAAGAAGGATGTGAAAGTTGGCATCATAACTGTTCCATTTGAGCCTACTACTTCTAATAATGCATCTATGAAAGCCTCTGGCCCTCCTTCTACATAGCCTATACTTTTGAATGATAGGCCAACTCCTAAATGATCTCCCTTCTTTACACCTATTTTTTTAAGAGCCTTAATAATGGCTTCCTTAGTAACTTGTCTAGTTAGGTCACCGCCTTCACATTGACCTTTCATCTTAATTAATTACATAATATCACAGTTTTTATAAATTTATTTTTAATTTAATAAATAACGAGTGTGCGTTAATCCGCCTAAGCGACATTAAAGAAAGATTATTTAAAGATAGTCGGTATAGACTTAATTAGTTAACATATATTTGATATAGTGAGGAAAATAAAAAGGTAAGAAAAATTCTATTATAGGTACTAAATAAGCGATCATTGACTAAAGGTGTTTGCAATAGTTGAGATTAAAAAATAAGGTATCCCTTATCACCGGTTCTGGCAAAGGGATAGGCAAATCGATAGCTCTTTTATTCGCTCAAGAAGGTTCAAACGTCATTGTTTGTTCGAGAACTAAAAGAGATCTAGAAAAAGTTGAAGAAGAAATAGCGAGGAATGGAGGTTCCTGCTCTTCAGTAGTAGCGGATGTTAGCAATAAGGTAAGCGTAGATAAGTTGATACAGAAAGTTATTGACGAATATGGGAAAATAGATATTTTAGTTAATAATGCAGGTATATATCCTTCTACTGAATTACTTGAGATGTCTGAAAAAGAATGGGATGCTGTAATCAACATCAACTTGAAAAGTCTCTTCTATTGTTGTAAGGCTGTTCTTCCTATAATGATGAAACAGAAAAGAGGAAAAATTATTAATATGTCGTCTGTAACAGGGCCAAATGTAAGTTCTCCTGGTCAAACTCATTATTCCGCAGCAAAGGCTGGTGTACTAGGTTTCACTATTTCACTAGCGTTGGAAGTAGCTAAATATGGAATTAATGTTAATGCTATCTCGCCTGGTTCCATAAAAACACCAGGGATAGACGTATTATTAAATGGAACTGTTGATCCAATAGCTGATTCGATACCATTAGGTATTGGAGAACCAATTGAGATTGCGCGTACTGCTTTATTTCTAGCATCTGATGATTCACAATATATTACCGGTCAAACAATCATCGTGGACGGTGGCAACATAATACAAGAACATAAAAAATCGTAACATCGCCATCTATTTGTTAGCTAGCTAATATTATCTCCAATATTTCTTTTACGCGCTAAATAATGAAATGGACAAATATGCAAATTAGTGCATGATTAGTACAGATTTCTTTTCTATAGTGATATCTTTTGAATCAGTATTTAATTTTAAATTTATAATATAGTAGAGATATGATTACTTTAAGCAATCAGGATATATGATTCACTATTATACTATTCTAGAGGGGGGAAAAGTAGCCTGATAGAAAAGATGTTTAATCCAAATACTGTAGCGTTCATTGGAGCAACCGAGAGAGACGGGTCGATTGGACAGCAAATACTTAGAAATCTACTTAAAGATAAAGATAAACGTATTATTTATCCAGTTAATCCAAAACGAGAAAACATTATGGGAGTGAAATGTTTTCCTAATGTTGCAGCTATATCCGAACATATTGATTTAGCCGTTATTGCTACACCAGCAAAAACCGTACCTAAAATTGTTGATGAATGTGGTCAAATAGGCGTCGAAGGAATTGTAATCATTTCAGCTGGTTTTGGAGAAACGGAAGGAAACGAATCTGAATTAGCTGAGGAGATTCGGAGACTTCGAACAAAATATGATATGAGGTTACTTGGACCAAATTGTTTAGGATTCATTAGGCCCCATGCGAGTATTAACGCTGCCTTTTCAAGAGTTAATCCTAAACCTGGGGGTATTGCTTTTCTATCACAGAGTGCAGCTTTAGGATCAGCAATGCTCGACTGGGCAGTAAGTGCTCGGGTTGGCTTCAGTATGTTCGCTTCTTTAGGTTCTATGTTGGATATTGACTTTGGAGATTTAATAGATTATCTTGGGCAAGATCCTCACACTCGAAGTATACTTATTTACATGGAGGGGCTACGGTCTGCACGGAAATTTGCCAGTTCTGCACGAGGATTCGCAAGAACGAAACCAATTATTGTTCTCAAATCAGGAAAGTACCCTGTCAGTGCAAAAGCGGCGCGATCCCATGTAGGAGCATTAGCTGGAAGCTATGAAGTCTACGATGCGGCATTTAAGAGACTGGGAGTGTTACGTGTAGATGAAATTGAAGATCTCTTTAATTGCGCTGGCGTCTTATCTTCAAGGAATTTACCTGGTGGTTCAAGATTAGCAATTGTTACCAATGCAGGTGGTCCAGGTGTTATGACTGCTGATGCCGTAATAGATTATGGAGGAACTTTAGCTGAACTATCACCCGGGTCAATGAATGCCTTAGATACTTATCTTC
>CAZAXO010000226.1:0-3708 GCA_964489085.1 uncultured Candidatus Bathyarchaeia archaeon | reverse complement strand
ACCATAAAAGCCGCATAGATTCGTTTACTCATACTTTTTTTACCTCATTGAATATCATTTATTTTTTCCATTTTTACTATTTATTTAATGCTTGTACAAGCATAATCTCTCTCGAGAGAGTTTACACTATGCTCCAATAATTATTTATATTAAGTATATAAGATGATATGTCGAAACTCGATATATCTGAAGTTAGTTTACTATGCTAGCTAGAATAGATGTGATTCTCTACAGAATGAATACCCACTTAATAATTTAATAGCCCACCATCTGAGTTGCACAAATATGTTCTTTACTAATTATATTGGTTTGGTGTTTAATTATCGTATTATTGAAATTTTTTCAAGACCGTATAGGTTAAACCACCAATTGTGAGAGTGATAATCCCGATAATAATAGCTAGTAAATCAAGCTGTAAGACTAAGAAGATACAAGATACTAATCCAAGGCAAGCAAGAAGAGGAAATTTACCAATATTCAAAGGAGTTTTAAACGGACGTTCCAAAGAGGGCTTGGTATATCGCAGCCAAATCAATGAGAAGTTAACAGAGGCGAAGATCAAGAAAGCTCCAAAGTTTGTTACACTCGCGATCAATCTTAAATCACCTAGCAAAGTGAAGATCATAGAGGTCACCATAACCACAATGATGGCGACCCAAGGTGTACCCTGTTTGGTGTGGATGGATGCAAGTTTTAAGGGCAGCGAACCACCTCTCGCCATTCCATACACCATACGTGACCCGACAATCAATAAGATCAACACGGTATTCGCCGTCGCAAATAACGCGATAACTGAGAGAACCAAAAACGCATTCTCTCCTAACACGGTGGAAGCAGCATAGGCTAAGGGAGCCTCTGAGGACCCTAAAATCCTCCAATCTGCTAAGCTCACCACTGAAACGGCGATAAAGACATAAAAGATTGTCGTCAATACGATAGAGAGGATCAACGCTTGTGGAATACTCTTTCGAGGTTCCTCCATCTCCTCAGCGATATTCACAATCTCTTCAAATCCAATATAAGCGAAAAAGATTAATGCTGACGCTGCGAAGATTCCTTCGAAGCCATGGGGAGCCTCAAAATAATTTACGTTCGGAAATCGTCCCATCCCTAAAACGACGATTAAAACTAATCCGGATATCTCAATAGCAGTAAAAATGATATTCAATCGTGATGACTCTTCAATTCCAAGAAAATTGACGCAAGATAAAACTGCAATTAAAACGATCGCGATGAGACTGATCGGTACAACGACAAAAGATTTCAAATATCCTGCGAAGCCAATCGCCACCGTTGAAGCTGCAATGATTCCAACGAAGATGATTAACCATCCAAGGAGAAACGCCCATAACTCATTTCCAAACGCTCTCTTAGCATACACATACTCAGCTGCAGACTTGGGGAACATTGTAGAGAGCTCAGCGTAACTGAGGCCAGTGAATGAACTGATAATAGCACCTAAAATAAAAGATATCCACAATGAGTTCCCAGCTAAACCAGCTGCTGGACCAATCAAAGCATAGATACCCGCACCTAAAATAACTCCGACTCCAAACGTGGTTGCCTCGAATAGATTAATGTCTCGTTGTAAAGCTACCTTCATCTACAATATTCACCGTTAAATACACTACCTAACCAAGATAAGAAATAATAAGGGTATCCCAACAATTGAAAATGTACTGCGCAAGAAAAGAAGATTACTAATGAGATACCTATAATGGGATCGATATAGAATTTTTTAATTAAGTATACCATAATGAGCTGACCTGATAAAATGAAGGCTATTAACAAGGCTGTTTTTGTAATTGATAGTTCAAAAATGGTTAATGAATGATTTCAACTTTGGTTAGTCATGAGGGAGATGAAGATCATAAAAGTTATTGCTTCTTTTAGCAACTTCACCCATTTATTCACCCTGTAATGATTGATTCTCCCTCGTATAAACGATACGTTAATATAACAGTGTTATGAATGTATATTTGAGGGAGAAGATCGTTAAACGTCTAGAAACTTTTTCTTCACCCACCACCTAGTCGTATTCACACCGACAGCGATCTAATCTCCCTCTCAATATCCTACAATAAATTCTAAGACTCTTTTCTTCAGTATATACAGATAAAATACAAAATAGTTGCTATATAGCAAAATTGTCAGAAAAAAGTACTCCTTAAACATATTATCACTTAAATAAGAATTGTATAGTTATAAGATAGGAGAAGATATGCGTCTATGAAGGATTTAGATAACGAGTGTGCTCATAGGTTATGTTTTATCACAGTAAATACGGTTACAACAACTGGGCCAGAGCAGCAATACTTGCCAATCAACGATAAGTAGCTCTTGGTAATCTATACTAAAAGGTCAAGTTGAATTGAGAATTGATAACTTGGGCAGCTACCAGAACCAAGTGTCTACTCGTTTAACATTATGGGAGAAAACGAATTTCACTCGAAGACTCTTGAAAAAAGATTATACTTTATGGTCTAAGAAACAAGTCCCTGAATTAACCGATCGATTAGGATGGCTAACATTACCCGAAATAATGCATAAACAACTCGATGAAATAGTATACTTTGCAGAAGAAGTGAAATCAGAGGGGATACGGTATATTGTTCTGCTAGGTATGGGAGGTTCAATACTAGCACCAAAAATTTTTAAGAATATCTTTGGCAGTATAACTGATTATCCAATACTTTATGTTCTCTATAGCACACACCCCTCAGCTATTACCGAGATTGAAAAGAAAATTTCTTTGGATAAGACACTCTTTCTAATATCAAGTAAATCAGGGAGAACCCTAGAAACATTATCGCTATTTAGATATTTCTGGAAAAAGATGAAGATAACGACTCCAGATCAAAGCTATCACTTCGTTGCTATCACAGATTCTAATACACCTCTAGCGAAACTAGCTATGGAACTGGGATTCCGTCGTATCTTTAACGCCCCACATGATGTGGGTGGACGATACTCAGCATTAACTGTCTTCGGTTTAGTACCAGCAGCTCTTATGGGAGTAAAAGTAGATCAGCTGCTTGATCAATCCTGGATTACGTCAAAGAACTGCGCTTCCCACGTTTCATCAGTTAAACTCTCTTGTTTACGTTTAGGCGCTGTTTTAGGAGAACTAGGTATCAGCGGAAGAGATAAAGCAACCTTTATTACCTCATCATCACTGGAAAGCTTCCCCCTATGGATAGAACAACTCATAGCTGAAAGCACTGGCAAAGATGGAAAAGGCATAATCCCCATAGTTGATGAGCCACGAGGAACACCAGAACAATATGGAAACGATCGTTTTTTTATCTATCTCTTTCATGAACAAGATAACACAATTCAACTCGATAATCACGTGAAAAGATTAGAAAGGGCAGGACATCTGATAATCCGTTTTTGTCTCCCAGACAAAAATACTATAGGTCAAGAAATCTTCTGTTGGGAGATAGCCGTAGCAGCTGCAGGATCGATACTAGGTATCAATCCATTCAATCAACCCAATGTAGAACTTTCAAAGCAATTAGCTCGAGTCGAAATGAAGAAAATCAGCAAACAAACCACGTTAAGGGATGATAGCGATGCTATTATCATAAAAAATCCATCTCAAATATCTTCAGCCTGGAAAAAATGGATAGGAGAAGCTCAGGAAGGAAACTATATTGCTCTTCAAGCTTATCTACCTCCAATCCAAGAGATAACAGATATGCTTCA
>CAZAXO010000225.1:0-3716 GCA_964489085.1 uncultured Candidatus Bathyarchaeia archaeon | reverse complement strand
AATACAATAGTTAAGGAATAAAAGTTATGGTTTAATAGACTATAAACTCAATCTATAATATTTATTCTTTTAATCCCTTCGAGATTCGCATTGAATTCCCTTTTTATGTTTTCAATATCCAATCCATTTTTTTTAATTTTTCCAAACGTTGATCTAATAATTCTATTTCCAATAGTTTATTGATAATTTGTTTAGGGAATAGTGTACTTGATTCTAAAACTAATATTGAATGAGTATCAGCGAAGAATTCAATTTCTAATTGATTAGTATAGTAACTTAATGGTAATTGCATCAATATGGTTTCAAATAATTCATGAAAAATGGATAGAACAATTTTTGCTTCAAGAACTTTTTTTCCATAATTTTTACTTTTTTCTATATGTAATACTTCATTAAAATAGATATCCCAATCTCTTCGGGTAATAACACCTGAATGAGAAGTTATCTTTTTATAAAACAGAGAATATTCTACACGAACTTTCGGTGAATCAATTTTAGGCTTTGTACAAACTCCAGCTATTGTTTTATCAACATCAGGACGATCAATTTTTATTATTTTTAAAAATTCATTATACGAACATATCTTATAGTGAAATCTTAGAAATTGAAAAAAAATATTACTCAAAGGATAATATCTAACTATGTTAACTTCGGTATTTCTAATAAACTTAGGAATTTGTAACCTAAGACCTCGATCGAATTTAATATTATTATGGTACATTGTTATCATTTCTAATTATTCTAATAAATTTGAAGTACAGAGAAGTATTATTATAATATGAAAGTAGAGCTTATATCGATTTTTCAATTTTTTTAATTAGAATTAGGAGGAAAAATTTTTGTTTGAAACCCTATTATGGAAAATCTTGAAGTGGAAAAGACCATCAATAGTATTACTGTTTAGTGAGATGTTTAGAAAAAACGAGATAGTTACTATAAAAAAGAAAGAAAAACAATTCGGAATCGTAGCTGATCATTTACAGAACTGGATTGATCCAATGTTATTTCTAACAAAGAAATATCCTCTTACAAATTGGGGGATTCTAGGATTTACTTTTGGTGAACTTTTTTCAGATTTAAATCTTGTTGTATTTTCAATAGCAGGAGGATCTTATTTTAATGCTGCAAGAACAATGAGATCCATTTACGAGTCGATTGTGAACGCAGCATATGTGGCTGAGAAATATTATTGGTTTCCTGCGTTAATCTATGAGGCTATGGAAGAACATATTTCAGAAGAGATATTTCACGATCATATCAAATGTAAATTAAAGAAGGAATTCAATTTATCAAATGAAGAGATTAAGAAAATCACGGGATTCAAATATGGTATGGTTAATGAATTAAAATTTTTAACTTCAGATGAAAAGGATTGTGTTTTTAAGTTGTATTCTCAGTTGTCTCAATTGGTACATCCTTCTCCTTTGAAACTTAAGAAATATACTGAAGATGCTTTTAGGGGAACTACATTTTTCTATGATAAAAATTTCTTTACACAATGTGCTAAACTAATGGATGATCTTATTGATCTTGTATTAGCTGTTCTTATCTTTTCATTTCCAGAAATAAAATCGGATATAAAGAATCAGAAGTTTGTATATCAATCCATGTCAAGATTAACAATTACTTCAAGATTGCTTGATCAAAGCGTATAAACGCTCAATTAAAGCACTTATGGTAATGACTATTGTTTATCCTGACTTGTCACTTGATTAGACCTTGAAAGATATTCACTTAAGATCATTCGTATCGTAGCTGGAATCGAGTCTAAATAACGACGTTCACGTTCCTCTTCCAATCTTTTATGCATATCCCATGTCACCGTTACGGTATATCTGTGAGTCAACACGTATATCACCTCCACCTGCTGCCATTTACTAACATACATCGACATATTCTCGTATAGTTCCTATACATTACTTGTACATTCATGCATCTTTCACCTTGAATATTCGATTCTAATTCGATCATCTTATTCTCTATGTTCTTCCTGTTTCAGGAAATGGATACTCCCCTGTCTCCATATCTTACCTAATAATGTCTACTCAATCGATTGGATTAAAATCAGAGTTAAGATACTTTGAAAGCTCTAAGAACTCATTGAACTCATCTTCAGTTACCTCTTTCTTTTTATTGATCAATGCAAGCGACTTCAGCATTGTCTTCGTATTCAAGAAGAACCGAAAGCCATACAGTTTCATTGCTTCACCTATCTTCATACAAATAGGAATAAGCTTTTCAGCGATCTCCGTTGGAAGAGATATATCTCGTGGTTTATTAGGAAATTGTAATTTGATGCTGTCTCCAATACCACTGTAGTCTCCCATAAGAGAATCAAAGATTTTATAGACAACTGGAATAGGATATTCATAGCTAAAGAGGAACATGCGACTTAAGAATCCCATCTTAGCCCAATCGTGACGTCCATCTTTCAGTTCTTCACTAGTTATTGCTGCTATTAATCCACAATTCACTTCTTGTTCCCAAATAGTTGCGCCTGTAGTCATCTTAGCCACTCCCTCTTCAATAAGATTATTGAAGAACGCAATCAGAGATTTTCTTGTTTTTGTAGCTTTACTCAGTGGAGTGATAAGATCAGCAATCAATATGTGTTTGATTTCACCTGAATTAACTCGTGGCAGTATATTCTGAGTTAATCCATATGCAGTACAGTCAGTAAGATACACAATACCTTTATTTTCTCTATACTTCTTCAGGATCGCTGTCTTACCACTCTCAGGTTTAGCAACGATAAGCAGTGAGAGAGCTTTCTCACTCTTTATATAAGAACTGTAGAGAGTAGCTTGAATAATCTTCTCCAATGCATCTAATTTAATAAGTGTAGGCATACCAGTCACTTCCTTTTTTTCTTTGACGTTGTACTGGAACGTTTGTATATGATTTTTCTCCGTCTCTTCGACACTTCGAAGAGTTTATTCCACTCTCTTAGACCTGATTGAATACGGGCACGGTTAAAATCGACTCTTCGACTGTCATCACCAAGCAACCACTGAATCAGATTCGCTAGGTTAGAATCAATAGCTCGTTGAATCCTAATGTAGAAATGCAATCCCTTTCTTCGACTCTTACACATCTTGACAGAGAGAACATCGATGTTGAAGTGCGTGCAGACCTTTAGAATTACTGTAATGTACTGATCAATCCATTGAGTGGATACGAAGCAATCTTTGTCGATCTTCAACTCATTTACTAGTCCGTCGTTGATATTTTCTTTTGACATAGCTTAACCTCCGATGTGGGAGAGGAGTCGCACTCCACTGACTTCCAATATATTTCATTTCTCGTGTTTCAATACTGATTGTTTCATCAATATCTGGTATTGATTCCTCTCTCTCGAAACGAACCTTAATCTTTCTTTTAGGTATCCATCGACCAGTTTTACGATACACATAGTTCTGATAGTTCTCGATGCCTCTTTTTGCAAGATAGGATCTTGATGTAAGAATGTAATCGCTGCTTGCAACTCTGTAATGCATTTCCCATCCCCTAGCTGCCCCTATATTGGGGTCATATAAGATGCTTGAGATCGTCATACGATATAATCTAGGCATTATCTAGCTCCTCCTGACGAGTTGTAGTTTGAGGCTTTGGTATAGTCGGTATACATAGAGCTTTCTTAGCTGAATCTGAGAGAAAGCTCATTGATGCGAGTGATTGTAGTAATAGAACTCTTACTGTATCTGATCGTGTTGGAT
>CAZAXO010000224.1:0-3725 GCA_964489085.1 uncultured Candidatus Bathyarchaeia archaeon | reverse complement strand
TCTTGTAGTGATTTCGTTTTAGGTACAGTAATCAATCTCTTTACAGTTTCAACATACACTCCTTCTTGATGTGGTCTAGTTTCTATAGGTGGATTCGGAATCTTAGACGTAGCACTCTTAAACTTGAAAAGTCGTCCTCTCGGATCCACAAACGTTATGTTTGCATAAGGAGCAACTATCGCTGTTTGTCTAAGATATTCAAGTATTTTAGGCATAGCACGAGGATAATCTCCTTCTGTCTCAAATTCTACAATAGCTCCATGCCACTTTTTTTTATTTGATCTAACCTTTTTTTCAATAATTATCGGCTTATTTTGTTGTATATCCATAGTCAATTTATATTCATAGATTTTCTCTTCTCCAATTCCAGCAGATATTATCTTTGTTATCGAATGTGTAGTTATTTGACCATACAATAGCGCCATCTTCACTCCTAAACCGAATGTACCTCTAGTCTGCCTAAGTTTATACTTAGAACCGAATAAGACCTGACCAAACGCAGATGGTATTAATTCTGAAGGCACTCCTAATCCATTATCTACTACTCGAATCTCATAAACCGAAGGATATCTATCACTACCACTTTTCTCTGACATTCTTATGTAGATAACAGGTGTAACCGAACATGTTTCACAAGCATCTAATGAATTTTCAAGTAATTCACGTATAGTAGAATATAGAGATCGTGAAGGATTCGTGAAACCAGCAATGTCTCTATTTCTATAAAAAAAGTCTGCAGGACTAATCTCCTGAAAAGCTTCTAACTCCAACTAGACCAACCTCCATTTAAAGCAGTTACTTCCATAATTCTGTCTTTTCTCGTTTCTTCATTTCCTTTCGTTTATTACTAAGGAACTTGTATACTGTGGCATGAGATTTCCCATCTATAAGCATTTTTATTGCATCTCTCGCCAACACCAAATTTTCATAACCTCCAATTATCGAAATAGTATGTCCATATACAGAAACATCTGTGTTAGAGACTTCTTCAATAATACTACGGGTTTTACCTTCTTTCCCAATTATCCTAGCTTTAACTCGAGTAATACTTTTATCTGATCTGCCAAAAATGGTACGTAAATCAATCATTTCAAGAAGCGTTTCGTCATTTGAAAGCATTTTAAATGTTTTTTCAGGAGAAAAACCTCGTCCAATAGCAATAATAATATCTCGTGCTCTCCAGATATTAATTGGGTTCGAACTAGAACTTTCAGCAGTTACATTTCCTGATGAACTATCTATCTTAAGAGCAATCGTAAGAGATTTTTCAATACGCTGCTTGATCTTTCCCCTACGTCCTATAAGTACACCAACCCGTTCCTTAGGTATATTTACAGAAATTCTATTCATTACCGCTTGATCACCTGTTCTAGAAACTTTTCAATTGGAGTAGTTTTCACTTTTTTTTTGACAAAAAAATTATTTATGTTATTTAGATCTCTTCTTAAAAATATAAGCGAAGAAGGATGATTTTTATGAATGGATTGGGATAAGTCTATAAAGACTGGATGATCTTTCCATATCATTATATTATATTCGCTTAGATCTGCATGAACTAGTTCTGCCTTTTCATATAATGACTTTACCATCATCACTATTTCCTTATAGACTTCTTTAAAATTTAAGTTGGAAACCTCTTTTAGTAAGGGAGCAGGAGTACCATTAACGCCTATAAACCTCATTAATAATACATTACGGCTAACTGTGATTGGTTTCGGAACGGTTATACCTGCTTCATATGCCTTCATTAAATTCTTAAATTCTTTTCTGGCCCATAAATATATCAATGAACGAGTTTCTTTTTTAATATTTGGAAATCTCGGATCACCTTCAATATATTGTAAGATCCCTTTCTTAATTTCAGTACTTATAGTAAGGAAAATCTTTATAGCTACTTCTTCACCACTAAAACTTTCACCTAAAAATACCTTAGATTCTTTCCCTGCACTTATGACGCCATAAATTTTCGATAGTTTTTTATTATTAAGAAAATCATATAACTGAAAAAGTGTAGGTTTATCAAATACTTCCTCAAGTACCTCCCATTCCTCACTCCGTTTATGTTTCATTAACTGTTCAGTTGTATAGCGGCGCTCCCGAAGCCTTAGTCTCTCTTCTATCTTTTCCATTCTCTTTCGAGGCACTATTGTTTCCTCTACTACTAATCTATCTTATAGGTTGATAACATAACTTAGGAAGTAATTCTATTAGGTCCTGTCGATCTTTTAATTGAAATTCTCACAATATTGATCAATTGAACTAGCTATCTATATAATATATACTCAGAAGATGGTTAAATTATAGGTGAGATCATTAAAACTTAAGGATTTGCAGGTGAGGAACTCCTGAAATAAAGATAATTGATCTATTATCCGCGAGCCCACTATCTATGGTTGCATTCACTATGCATTTCCCACTTAAATTTGCTATATCAGCACTCTGCAAAATTTGAATCGCTTCCTTTAGTGTCAGACGATCACCTTTATAGAAATTTTCTACTATTTCTAACTTCATTTTGCCTTCTCTAAATGTTTTTCCTAATATATCCTCATCGCAAGCTGCGACAAGCTTTTCTCCTTTTAAAGAAAATACGTTTACATAAATATGAATATGGTTAGATATTTTTCTCAACAGAGATTACCTAGTTATACTTCTACTATCGATGATTTAGCACCACACGCTTCACATAACAAGAAATTAAATTTATTTTCTTTGATAACCTTTGTATCGGGGCCCTTACAAATAGGACATATCACATAACGCTTCGTGTATATATCTAATAATCGATGTATTGTTACTGCACTAAATTTACCTTGAAAAATTACTCTTTGATCTTCAACATTTCCAGCAGTCGCTAATTCTCTCACCATAAATTTTAGCACTTCTTTTGGTCCTCTATTCAGCTTTGAGGAGATTTCTGTAAAATTTAATATTAACGTTTTATTACCTGATGTTCTAATGGTAGGAGAAGGTACTTCAAATCTTTTACCACTAATATCTTTTTTCGGAATATCTTGTAAGGCCCGGTTTAATAATGTTTGATAATCATCTTCCATATGATTCCTCTCCTATACGATTAAATTTGTTCCTCCTTGATATAAATATGGTTTTATTTATTATTCAGATTGATATTTCGATCCAATTATAAATTGGCATGAAATCCATGTTATATAACTAATTATATCAATCAAAGAAGATACGTAAAATAAATCTATATAGCTCATTCTACAGAGTCTTGGCTTTTAAGAAGCTAATAGCTGACTAATTTAACTCGGTATGTAAGATTATATTTTTATTAGTGAAACACCTTAAATGGAAAGTTTGATATCTAATATTCATATATGTCCAGTAGCTGGAATTGGGAGATAGAAGTCTATGCGAATATTACAATTGCACTCGAATTTCATCGAATATGAGCTAGTCAATAAAGAGATACCAGAAGCTGAAGAGGTAACAAATGAAAAGAATCGGTTGGAAAATATTGTCGTGCTATTCACAGCAATAGAGGAAGATGACAACACACTCGTAGCAAAAAAAGCAATAGAAGAAACTCAGGCTTTTCTAGGTAATCTAAAAGTAAACCGAATTCTGATCTACCCTTACGCACATTTAAGCAATAATCTAGCCAAGCCAAATAATGCTTTGCAAGTGATCACTGTTATGGAAACCAACTTGAAAAGAAAAAAAATAGAGACTTACCGTGCACCATTCGGCTGGAATAAAAG
>CAZAXO010000223.1:0-3734 GCA_964489085.1 uncultured Candidatus Bathyarchaeia archaeon | reverse complement strand
TATATTTTTTTCTCTTTTCCAGCTAAAATATTGGCAATAGATCGAGTTATTTTCCGAGTAACAAAAGTCTCTCCTCTCCGTGGAGATTCGTGGTTAAAGAGAATTCCATTACATGCATAGATATTTGCGCCTTCTCTATAATTTACTGTCATCCAGTATGAATATAATTTGGCGCATGCATAGGGGCTTCGAGGCCGAAATGGAGTTTTTTCGTTCTGTGGAGGAGCACTATCTCCATACATTTCACTACTTGAAGCTTGATAAAATTTATTTTTATGGTTACTTC
The DNA here is from genome assembly GCA_964489085.1 of uncultured Candidatus Bathyarchaeia archaeon. Taxonomy (GTDB): domain Archaea; phylum Thermoproteota; class Bathyarchaeia; order 40CM-2-53-6; family DTGE01; genus CAZAXO01. Next base: position 3,448 of record CAZAXO010000223.1, on the reverse strand, counting down.
TTCTGATAGCCTCTAATATTCTGGTGGTACCCAAACCTGTAATGTTCCCTGTGTATTCTGGAATACTGAAACTAACCTTTACGTGGCTTTGGGATCCTAAATGATATACTTCATCTGGATTTAAGTTATAGATTATATTTGAAATCTGTTCTAAGTCTGAAAGATCTCCATAATGTAAGAAGAGTCTCGCATTTGGTTCATGAGGATCTTGGTATATGTGATCTATCCTTGAGGTATTAAAGGTACTTGACCTTCTGATAAGACCATGCACTTCATATCCTTTACTAAGTAATAATTCTGCGAGATACGATCCATCTTGTCCTGTTATGCCTGTTATTAATGCTTTCTTCAACCTTTTCTCCTTCTCATTAAGTAATATAAACAACTATAGATATATCTTATACTAGAAACCCAATAATTTCTTTACAGCAATAACCATTCATCTCATCGCTACTACAAAATAAATGATTGATATTAGTAAGATGGCAACACTTGGATTATTGCATTGATATACTACGTTTTTCATTTTTCTTATTTAATACGCTTATAGATTCCTTTTGAAATGAATTTAAAGAGGGAGCTATAAGTACTTAATCTACCGATTTTCACTATAAGAGTTAAGCATCCTATGGCGCTTCTGAGATACATATTTTTTAGGTCTATATATATTCCATACCATAAATTCCTAAGATAATTTTTCTGTAGACGTAATCTATCCTCTCTTGAGAGCTTAGTAAGATATTTGCTTTCTATCTGATATTTTTCTTTCAAGTTAATCCAAAGATGCTTTTGAATAGTACCCGTTTTAGATTGTGGATACTTCCTGAAGTACGCTAGATTTTCAGTAATATAATAAACTCCTCCCTCCCTCTCTAACATTTGGAGAAGTAAATCATAATCCATTCGGAAGTAGTAATCAGGATTGATTCCGTTTGTCTTTCGATAGATATTCGAAGTAAAGAAAATACCTGGTTGATGATAGATTCCTATCTTTCTCTTATCCATTTGCATAATAAGATTAGTAGTGGAGATATTGCGTTGTATTATTATTTCATGGCCTTCTCCGAAACGTCCATCTTCAAAGTTCTCTACCCTACCTATGTATATATCAAATAGTGGATTCCGAATATAGGCATCTGCTACTTTCTGTAAAGCAGAAGAAGCTAGAAGATCATCTGAATTAATCCATCCAAAGAGATCTCCATCTGCTTTGTTAAATCCTTTCCTTAATCCATCAGCTTGACCCTGATCTTCCTCACTTATCCAGTAGGTCAACCACTTCTCATATTTATTGATAATATCTATACTATTATCATTACTACCTCCATCAATAATTATATACTCTAAGTTTGGATAGTTCTGAAGTAACACTGATCTAATAGTCTCCTCAAGGAATGCTCCTTGGTTGAATGATGGCGTAACTATAGTGATACACGGCCAAGAACAACCATTAACCTGAGTAACGGGTAACCACTCGCTTTCCGTGGTCCATGGCCAGCCGACCTTACCATAAGGTGGTGGAGGTAATTCATTTAAAGTTGGACAACGCAAGGGAAATCCCTGTAGACATAAATTTTTGTTTCTACTCTTTAACACATTAAGTAATAATAAATCAAGCTAACTTCAATATTACTCAAGATGAGTTAGTTTAAAAATCTATACTATAAATTTTCAAAAAAATCGAGTTTTCCTTGTTGATATTGAAAATTATTAGTATAACTGAATTTAAATAAAAACACACTATAATAATGAATCTAGTTTAAAATATATTGATAGGTGAATTCACTGGAATTCTATGTATTCAACTATGCTACAGTAAGTGGCAAATAATGAGTCTAAAAAAGAAATCACTATCAGTTGTTCTTATCAGTCGAAATAATGAGAGAACAATCGCATCATCAATAAATTCAATTATGAAAATAAAAAAACACTTTACAAATATGGAAATTTTATTAGTGGATTCTTGTTCTATGGATAAGACTATAACACTTGCTAAACACTATCCTATCTCTATATATCAATTAAAAGAAGAAAATATTTCTCCTTCAGCAGGCCGTTATATCGGTGTTCTCGAAGCGAAATATGATTATATATTATTTTTAGATAGTGATTCTCTACTTATTGAAAATTGGATACGGGATGCATTTCCTGTTCTACTTGCCAACAGAGAAGTTGCTGGCGTTTTTGGACCAATATTCGATGTATATTCTAACGACCCTGAAGATGTAGAAGCTACTTATCAGAAAATCAAGGAGAATAATGATAAAATAGAATTAATAATACAAGATAACTCTAAATTACATGGTACTTTCCTTGCAAAGCGTAAGATTCTATGTGAAATACCTTTTAACCCATATCTATGGAGCGAGGAAGAGGCAGACCTCTCTTATAGACTGAAAAACCAAGGGTGTGTATTGAAATCACTTAATAAAGTTATAGCATTGCATTTAGATGCTAAATACACTAAAAAACGATTTTTCCCACGCGCAAAATTCACGATAGGTATCGGTCAAAACATCAAGTATTCTTTAGGAGAAGAGTACTTCATTAGAAATATTATTCGATTAAGACATGCAATAACACGAGTAGGAATTTTTATATCATTTTTAATTGCAGTATTATCTCTTCTCTATCAGTCTTTATACTCGCGAAATATTGCTTTTCTATTGATAGCTACTGTTTTCATATTATTTCCTTTAGTATACTTGATGATACGGTACAGAAGCATCTATGAGGGGATACGAGCGTACCTCTTTTCATTATCAAGTGGTTTACTAATACTATATGGGTTCTGTACAATTCGGAAGCAAATACAATCATTTCCAATAAACCACAGAAAGATTCAATAGTTCAATCGATCTAGTAAAGCTACTATAGGATACTCAATAGTTCTTCTTCAAACCTTTGAGAAAATATTTCTGGTTTTCTTTCTGGAGAAACTTGAGTAATTCTTTCACCATTAAATAATACTTCCAAACCACAAAGGAATGCCTCATCCACCATCTTTGGTAATCCATCTTGTGTTGTCATCCGAATAAGTTTCTTATGCTGGAAATAGACGTTCTTCATCTCGCCATATGGCACGAAAGGTATAACCTTTACATTAGGTAGATTAGGTTCATAATCAGCTGGGTGTGCTTGATTTCCAATGATGGTAATTGTTTCATCTGAATGTTGAAGAGCATATTGTAAAATCCAATTCAATCGGTATATTCGAGCACTTTCCGCTCCACCTGGACAGTAATACAGAATATCCCTTTTAGATGATTCAGTTCTAAACTTTTGTTTGAGTTTAATACTTATAGGGAGAGGTAGAACCACACCTTTTCTTTTTACAAGATCCATCAAATGGGGTGAAACATAAAATACTCGATCACATGCATTAATTATGATCTTCCAATAAATCTTGCGAATACCTTTTTCTTTAGCGTACCTATAAGCATCACTA
>CAZAXO010000222.1:0-3736 GCA_964489085.1 uncultured Candidatus Bathyarchaeia archaeon | reverse complement strand
CCCATAGGCTTCTGGATCGCCCCCAATCAGTAACGCTTCGAATTCGCGGTTCAGCTGGGTGCTCCATCTTTGGAGGTGCAGCCAGCTTCTCAGGGGAGTAGAGTAAGTCTTCTTTATTCATTACGACTAGCATAGGAAAATTGGAGAATTGGAGTGCACTGCGTGGACAGATGTCTACGCATAATCCGCAAAAACAGCATTTTTGATAGTCTACCTGGGGTTGTTGGATGGATTTACTTCCCCTTTCTCGGCTAACCATCTCTATTGCTTGATTTGGACATATCTTTGTGCATAAACTGCATCCTATACACTCTTCCGGGTTGAAAATATGCCTTCCTCTATACTTCTCGGTTAGGGGCATCTCAGGAGGAAAATTGTATGTGATACGCCCCGAGGATAGTAGATTAAAGCCAGCCTGAAAAGGCTTAAATACTTCCTTTAATTTTCCTAACATCATACTTCCTCCAAAGGGTATTTACTTAATTTTCCTTTCAGATAATCTATGCAGTTGAAATCTTTTCTGAAAGGAGGTAGTCCACTCCACCCCTCAAGGAATAAAGGTCTCAACTTCTCGTTACCTTTAAAAGTGATCCTGAAGAGTTCCCACGCTTCCCGTTCATGCATAGCCGCGTTTATCCATAAATGAGAAATGCTATCTATTTTAGGATGGTCTCTAGAAATTTCTGTTGAAACTTTAACATATAAGTTATCCTCCACTCGATGAACCATAAAGTAAACTTCGAATGTTCTTCTCTCTAACCAATCAACGGCTGATACTGTTAAAAGCCTCTTAAAACCATCTTTCTTTAAATTTTCTGCAATTTTACCGTAATCCTCCTCGATCACTTTGACGAACAATGAGTTAGCGTCAGTCTTTTCGATTTTACATCTACCTCTTAATGATTCTAAGATATTGTCATTTACAAAATCCACCTCTACCATATTAAAACCTTCAATTATACCTAAATCCAGCATAACATATTAAATTATGCATATGCACAAAATATATTTTCGATTCTTATTTTCCAACTGTAATGTCTACAAAGGAGAAAAATAAAAGATAAGAAAGCCAAGGAAGTGATAATAACATGCATATTAACATGCTAACACTCGTATTAGATGTGAGAGAATATGGCTAATCGTTTTTAAGGAAGATTTGTATCGAATATTGTCGAAAGTTGTTCATCTGGAGATCGATAGAAACCTGATCGATTTAGGGGTGATATAAGATATAGCCTCAACAAGAAGTGAATTTAAGCTCACCTTAACCCTTCCATTTCCTAGCATTCCTATAAAACATGAATTGATAAACATTGTATAAGAGGCGATAACTAGGCTAGATTTAGATGTGAAATCAGTAATCTGCCTAAAGCTAGCTAACTGTTTTTCATTTTGTAGATATTGGTGATTAGCTAGCTATGAGGTGGCTCGATTTTCACATTCGATCCCTGCTGTTTTTTACATTCTAATATATTTTTTACATTTAATATTAATGATCCAAATAACTTGGCTCTATCTAATTGTTAGGGTGTGAATTACTCGAATAGCGGTTCATCTTGAATATAACTTTTACCAGTCTGCAGTGCTATTTGAGCTTTTAATAGCTCGGATCCTAGGTAGGCTGCGTGGTCAACTCGGGAGATTAAACCTTCACTCAACATGGTTCTACATATTTCAAGAGGATCTTTACCCTTAAAGGCTACATCTGGCACACCATCTTTGGATGAGTAGTGGATTAAGAAAATCTCATTGGAGATTCGATCAACCATAATTTTAAAGCATCCCTCCGGATCGTACACAAACTTATATTTTTTCTTAACAGGGAAAACTTTAACCTCTTCAAGATTTGACTTAGCTTCATCCCGACTAACTTTATCTTTTAATTTAAGCAGATCTAAACCTAAGTCTTTGGGAGGTGCCTTTCTTTCTTTAGCTAAAACTGTCATTTTAACTGATTTTGAAAGTTCCTTTACGCATCCTCTGGTCTTGCTGCTTGCCTCAGTGGTCAGAATGATGCTGGCTTCAATTTCTAAGGCCAGACCTGCAAGAATCAGGTTTACACCGATTGAATCAGCGTCCATTAACTCAGTTACATTTCCAGCCCCAAAAAGAATAGGTATCTTAGGGTTTCTTTTCCTAAATTTCCAGTACACTACAAGTGACTCCGCTAAACTCTGAGTTAATAAAGGAGCTAAAATTGGGTCAGCTATAATCCTTTTAAAGCCCAACTGTTCCGCTATACTGATATTATTCTCCAAAGCCTCAATTCTTTCCTCAACACCCGATGGACATTTTCCTTGTGCCTGAGAGGGAGTAACCACGACAGGTATACTGCGTGCGAATCTGGTGTCCCTTAATGTTTCTCCATTCAAACTTAAAATTAGGTCTATTCCTTCTTCAACTGCTGATCTTATCTCCTCTACATCTCCAGTATCGATGCTTATAGGCTTTGGAACCGCATCTTTTACAATTCTAATTGCTCTCTTCACGTTCTCTACATCATCCCCGCCCGCTACCATACCGATATCTACGATATCAGCTCCAGACTCTGAGTAGTATATCGCCTTCGTTTTGATTTCGTTGGAGGACATAATCGAGGCATCGGCGATCTCAGCTAACAATCTAGGAGGCTGTAATCCCCCAATCCAAATCTTTTTTTTGCCTCGACCTATAGGAATAGCACCTTTGTAGGCCGTAGGTGTGCTCAATTTTTTATATATAGCCTCCAGCTCTGTCATTGTACTTTTACGAATTTCTTCTTTTAGTAAGTCGCAAGCTGGTTTAGTGGTGGACAAATTTACTTCGCTGATCAACCTTAATACAGTACGTAGGCCAGATGCGTATTTTGGTCCTTTGAACACTTCGACTCCCAGTTCTTTGCTTATAAAAGAGACGTTTCCTGGCATTAATCCAGGTGTGAGAATTAAATCAGTATCAGAGAGATCTAGTTTTCGAAGTTTCTCTACAATCAACTTCTGGGGGATGAGAGCTGCAACATCTACAGGTAAAGAGTTGATTACTACTTTTACTCTGCTTTCTCTAACATATTTTTCTATATCTTTTTTAGCTAATCTACCTGTGATAATTAAAACGTTCAAACTTACCTCAACTTTCATTATAATAGTTTCAACATATTATTGAATTTCCACTTTCGCGTCTTTATTATTAGGAGATAAGTAGAATACTGTACCACTACAGCTAGCTAAGGGCCAGGATAAAGTTTGTGGCGGGCCCGCGGGGATTTGAACCCCGGACCCCAGGCGTCCCCCGCTTCTCCTAATTGAAGCGTTTAGAGGGCCTGTGCTTTGGACGCTCAGCTCCCGACAGCACTATCCAAACTGAGCTACGGGCCCGAACACCACGCTACAAGCAGATTCTTCCTTAAACTTAGAGGTGAAGACTCACACAATCACAACAGCCACGCCTAAGGGAACACTCGCTTGAGAAATTCAGCGCGGCATTCGATGGTCATCATTCGACAAAGATAGCTGGCCTGTAGGGTTCCGCGATCTTCGCCCGTCCCTTCGGATCGTACAGCCCAGCATCTTCTTCACTGTGAACCTCAACTTCTGTCTTAAGCTCTTTCGCGAAGAAATGCTGCGCCTCCGCGAAGCCCTTCCGCTCATCGATTTCGCCAGCCCTTATTCTTCGAGCTCGCATATCCGCAGGCATTTTTCTCACCTCATTGATGACCCTGCCCGCGAACTTAGGCAGATCCTTCTGAGCAGGCATATTG
>CAZAXO010000221.1:0-3737 GCA_964489085.1 uncultured Candidatus Bathyarchaeia archaeon | reverse complement strand
CTCCTTTCTCGTGGAAGAAGAGTGAAGAACTCCTCCATCGCACCTTCATTCTTCTTATCACGATATATATAGGGAGGTGCGATAATACCTCCTTTATTATCGATAAACGTAAAATCTGCTCCCCAAGTATCAATAGCGATGCTTTCAATCTTAGTATCTTTTTTAGATGAACAAATTTTTAATCCTTTAAGTATTTGAGTAAACAATTGAGGAATATTCCAATGAGAATGATCTGAAATTTGTAAAATATTATTAGGAAAACGATGAAGTTCCTGCATAACTAATCGTTGTTCTTTAAGAGTACCTAATACTGCTCGACCACTTTCAGCTCCCAAGTCAAAAGCTAAGTACTGATGAGTACTCAAAACAACACCCCTAGTATTTCAATGAAATATCTGAGATAACTAAATATACTCTCAACATTTTTAAGATTACATCTTTAACCAAGTGAATGAGTGCGCAAATAAAATTCTATTTCTATTAAATCAATACTTTTATTAATACTCTGAAGTATCGAATCACTGGTCTTGAAATAGAAAGTAGCTACTATATAGTAGAATTAAAATGAAACTAAGGGTAAGTGTACATAAGTTTCAAGAATACGTGTCAGATAATGAAAGTTGAAAAATTCTCTCTTTCAACTAACGAGTATACAATTAGTCTACTAAAATTTTTTCCTTCAAACGAACGAGCGCTAAATAAATTAAAAAAACGTGTATTACTGCCAATTCTTTATTTTACCTTTATTGCACTTCTTTTCACCGGGGTTGTTCTCATCATAATTTTTCCATCACAACTAATAAGAGAACTCGATACAGATATATCAACAACTTATACAGAAACGATTACAATAACTGAAATTAGTACTCTAACAGTTCTGGGTGGAACCTCAGAAATAGCTAATCAGCAAACTTTTCATCAGGAGGATATTCGAAGATGGGCTTTGTATGCGCTTGAATGGTTCGTCTCTCGATCTGGAAATCAATCGTATCATTCCTATAATGATGATGAATTTAAAATAGTTGCTATTTATTATTTTGTATACAATCAAATCGATTACTTAGCTGACCCTCATAATCAAGAATATTTTCAAACACCATCTGAGACATTGAGATACAAGAAAGGAGATTGTGATGATCGTTCTATACTTATGGCTGCACTCTATGAATCAATTGGATTAGATGCTGGAGTTGAATTTGTTGACACTACAGGTGATTTAGAAATTGACCATATGATTTGCACGGTTTATTATAATGGGAGCTTCGAAACATTTCAACAGAGAGGAGAACAACTACAAACTTATTTTAATCTAGCTGAAAGCAAATTCAATTTTTTGTATTTTAAAACCCCCCATAGTCTACTAATGAAATATGAAGAAGGATGGAATTATCATAGTAAATATGATACAGGTATCTGGGTGACATTAGAGTATCATGATTATTGCACTTCAATTCAAAGATATGACCTCGAATATTCAACTTATACCTCAGAAGATACATTACAAGAATTATTCACTATAATGAAATATGGCGCAAATCCGAGAATATCGCTAACTTATGATATGCAAATTGAAAAAGATATTTTAACATTACTTGTTACCGTTGAAAATAATAGTCCCGTACAAGCGAAAAATGTAACGGTGTGGGCTGGGTTTGACGCAGGAAATAACGAGGTATACGATCAAAGTGAAACGACCTCATTTAATATATCTCCATATGAGAATCAAGATGCATCGGTATCTCTAAAGATACCAGCAGGTGTACGAACACGAATACTAATTAGAGTATACGGAGATAATTTTGAATCTATTCAATATGAAGGAGAATGGTTTAATACCTAGCCAACTAGCATGGTATCGTGTGTATCACTAGCTAGGTATCCTATAACACAACTTCTAAAGCTTACTTTTTTATCTAGGTTTATTAGATTGAAAGAATCTACAAATATCCTCCTCGACATAATATATTAACAGACAAGCATTGGATGGATAGGAATTGTTTACTGGTATTAAAGCAGTCATTTTCGATATGGATGGTATAATAGTGGATACGGAACCATTAAGTCAAGAAGTTGATGAACTAATTTTCAAAAAAGAATTTAATATTACAATTGGAGATGTCTATTTTGAAACTGTTGGAATAAAGGAAGAGGAAGCAATCGAATTTTATATCAAACATTTTGGATTGAATATAAATGCTGATGAACTCGTAAGAAAGAAACGTGCTATCTATGGTGAATTGCTTAAAGAGAAAGCTGCTCCGATACAAGGATCTGTGGAATTAATTAATAGTATTAAAAGATTGTATAGATTGGCTCTTGCTTCTTCAGCAACCGTGGAATATGTAAGAACGGTACTAAAAAAATTGACTATTGAAGATGCCTTCGAAGTCGTTGTTACAGGTGATGATGTTAAGAATGGGAAACCTAATCCTGAAATCTATTTGCTGGCAGCAACAAAGATAGGAGTAGATCCAAGTGAATGCCTAGTTCTTGAAGATGCAGAAAAAGGAGTAAAAGCTGCAAAGGACGCAGGAATGAAGTGTATAGCCGTTCCTACCGAATTCACAAAGAACCTAGATTTTGCAAAAGCAGACTTAGTAATTAACAATATGACAGAAGTCCAACAATACCTCACAAAGAACTAAAATATATTTCTTCTTAAATATTAGATGAAGACCAGTTGATCATACTAGCTAGCTTCACAATATGTATCTTACTTATTTGCTTATTATCAAGAGTAGATTACGTGTAGTTTAATTAATATTGCTACGAATAATTTTAATATTACATATAAAAGAAATGGGGGTAGGGATGTATGAAACTTAAACTCTTCTACATTATCTTATTAGTACTTATAATTCTATCATTCTATCAACCAATTGTGAATGAGATTCAAACGAATCCTCTAGTTTCAACATCCACTTCTACAAAGACTACAATTAATACTACTAGTTATACAACATCTCTAACAAAAACCGAAACGTTCTTTAATATAATCTCGTCAACATCATCGCTTATTGATAGGACACGAGTAATAACAACTACTACAACATCGTATTGGATTACTCCCCAAGCTTTCACTACGAAAGCAAGAGAAAAATCAAATATAGCTCTTAATCTCTTGGAGGGACAGATTCTTAAAATCGACGCATTTGGAACTATGAGTAAAATAGAAATCTTTTATCTAGGTAAAGAGCTTGTTTACGAGGAAATCGTTTTTGAACCAGATCTATACAATTATTTTGAACCAGAAATCTATAGAGATGCTAGTATCCAATACGAAGTGAAGAACAGTGGAAGGCACATCATACGATTCACCGTAGAGCTTAATCAACCAAATTATGACGAGAATAGAATGTGGGGAAAAGCCGAAGTAACTCTTCTCATAGAAAGTAAGAATGTGTATACCACTACAATCACCACCTACAATGAGAGTATTGTTACAGCTGAACAAGTATTACTGTATACCATTACACTTACAGAATCATCAAGCGAGGCGATAACGGTTGAAACCGAACAATCGATGACCTATAATCTTATTCAATCTTCGATGTTCAATTATATACTAGTCTCTATACTGATTGTGATTGGGATAATAATCGTGATAATTTTACTTTACTACTTGAGAAAACAAAGACCGTAACTGCCATCGAAATATAGATTAACTTTCTTAGAATATTAGTATCCTTTTTTCGCTGAAATTTCTTTTATTTGAATCGTAATCAAACCTGTCTTAC
>CAZAXO010000220.1:0-3755 GCA_964489085.1 uncultured Candidatus Bathyarchaeia archaeon | reverse complement strand
CTGCTTCTAATAGTTGCACAAGTATTATCACTTTTGCTTGCGGAGAAATGTACCCATAGACTCCGCCTAGGATAAAGGCAAGAGCTTCAAATAATGTCATTATTACAGATAGAATTTTACTTGCTGTTGTAAAGAGGGCTCTATCATCGGGTTGGGACATATCGATATCTATCATTTTTGAACCGGAGAGTATCTGAAGAATTAATCCAGCGGTTACAATAGGGCCTATACCAAGTTCCATTAACGTGCCTCGACTTGATGCGAAAATTACACGTAACGCTCCAAACGGATCAACACCACCAGAACCTAAACCATATAATGGAATTTCAGACATTATAAAATAAATAATCAAAGCAATTCCTGTCCAGAAAAGTTTCTCATTAAATGATACTTTTCTCTGAGGAGGAGAAACTTCGAAAACGTACTTTCCAAATGGTCTGAAAATATCTATAAATCTCATCTCGCTCTGTTCCCTACTTTATAAATCAATATTTATACTTTATCACTAAAATCAGTTGCTACAACTATTATCATTATCTCGGTACACCATTTAATTATGAAGAAAAATTTATTGTATATAATGATTATCCTATTATTCACTTCATCTACTGTTCTGTTGATGCAGGTGATGTAACTATTGTTCCACCTACTCCCTCTATTTTCTTTTTAGCAACTTTTGAATAACTAGCTACTTTAACAGATATAGAAGTTTCAATTCTACCTGAACCTAAGAGTTTATCAAATCCAAGATTTGTTAAATCAATAACATACTTATTTTGTACTTTCTGAAGAGGTTTACCTGAAATGGTAAGTCTTTGAACGAGATCATCAAGTTGACTTATGTTAATAATGTTATGCGATTGATGAGTAGGACAATGGAAGCCTTTTTTACCTATATTTTCTAACGAATTTTTTGTTACGTACGTCCATTTATGTTTGAATTTACCCGAATCACCACGACCACCCCTCATACCTCCTCCCCTATGTTGGCCAGATATTCCCCATCCATGTAATCTACTTCCTCTAAGTTTACGAACTTTTCTGGATCTAGCTGGCATATTTGTTTCCTCTTTACTTCGAGTATCATAAAACCGAGAAAATAAACTTTACCAAAGATTAATAAAATTAATCTTTAGAGATAATTTATTTGTAAAGTGAATGTTCCCTCTGATTGTTTCGTTTTCTTTAATTCTAGAAATAAAACACCATTTTTAAAAATACTTTGGAGAGGTTTTGACTCAACTGAGGTTGATAATCGTATAGCATGCATATTAGGTGTTTCATAATGTTTGAATCTTATCAACAATTTCTGTTCGACAATGGTTAAAATAATGTCCGGATTTCTAACTCCATGCATCTCAACTGCTACAATTATACTTTCTGGATATTCAATAACATCTGTTAAATTGTGATCTGAATTTTTTATCATATGAAGCATTTTAAGAGCTTTGTTAACCTTTATTTCTCTATTGCTTTTAAATTTGATGCCTCTTTCTTCTTCAAAAACATCTTCTGAGTAATTGTCTTCTATATTTTCTTCATCTTTCGAATTAGTATCATCATCAAACCAAATGTACCGTTTTCTTTTAGGATTCGAAGACATAGTATATATCCACTGATATGCGTATACCTCTATAACAACTATATAAAAGTTTACAGAATGCCAAGGTGACCTATAGTAACTTACTTCTTATATATAATTATGAAAATTGAAAGATGTAACTAGCTTAAAATATCTATTGAACATTTTATATATTATTATGCCGTAAAGAAATGAAATCATTTTTAGTTTTGTGTATGCAAACCTTTAATAAAGAGCTATATATCTGAAAGACAGTAAAAAATAAAGTGGCGACTATTACTAATGGTTCAGAATAAATAATTGTGATATCTTAAAATAATGAAACCTTACTCTCTTAAATCATTTTTCTCAATAAAGACTTGATATCTTCTCCTCGGTAACCTAATTCGCCTTTATCTTTAAATGCTCGCTTAGTCTTACCTCTAAAACCTCCTTTAGGAGGGTGAAGTCTAAATACAGGTTTCACTCTTTCTTTCCATAAAATATCTAGATTAATAGTACCTTTTACTATATCATTAGCTAAATCATTAATAGAGCCATATTTGGGAAATTTCCTTTTTAAATATTCTTTATTAAATCTACTACCACCTATAGTGTAACCTCTTGACTCAAGCAATAATGTTATTGTCTCTGGATCTACTTCTCCCCATGTTATGAAATCTTTAACTTTTTGAAGCATCTTGGTAGTATTTGGTGTTTGGTGAATAAGAATGGCATTATATTTTTTTTTCAATCTAAAAGAATTTAATGTTGTTACTATATCAGGATTTTCTCTAACGGTTCCTCGAAGTCGGATAGCTACAACACATTTATGAGAGTTATGTGCTATCATAGATATCACTTTGCCCAATCCGTAGGAGATACGAGCTTATAGGTACTTCTTAATGCATCGAAGGTAGCATAAGCTATAGATGTTAATGTAGAAGTTGAGCCAGAACTCCGCACCCAACAATCGTTTATTCCTGCAAGATTCAGAATGATCTTTGATTGTTCTCCTGCTACTAATCCCAACCCTCGTGGTCCAGGAATAGCTTCAAATCTAACACTACCACTTTTACCTTTTATTTTAAATGGAAGTGAGTGGGGGACATTACATCCACACTCCCAACTACCGCACCCTCTCTTTACTGGAATAATATTTAGTTTTGCTTGAACTGTAGCTTTTTCAATTGCTGCACGTACTTGGTTTGCCTTAGCAGTTCCAACACCTATACATCCTTTCTTATTACCTACTACAACTATCGCCTTAAATTTTGATCTTTCACCTGCATCTGTTTGTTTCTGTACTAAGCTTATACCAAGAACTTCTTGTTTGAGATCGGGTATTAGTATATCAATTATTTCAGCTTCTCTTATTTTTAATCCTTGAGAAAATATCTCGGAAATACTTACAACTTTTCCATTCTGTACCATTAATCCAAGTTTTGTTCGAGGCATCCATTCCGTGTCTAAACTCATTGTTTATTTACCTTCCCTTTTTTTACTTATTTTTGGAGATGATTCACCGTCTTCTTGAAAGTTTATGTGATATTATGTAATCCTTCAGATGAGCAACGTTTCGAAATGCTCCTCCTTTAGCCTTTAAATATAGTTGTCTATAAGCTGATTTTGAAATTCTTTTTGTATCTCGCAATATTTTTAAATTTCTCCGTAATTTTCTAATTTTATTAATCCACAATATCTTCTTACTTATAATTGTACCTTTGATGCTTCCTGATCCTCTTCGTCTTTTTCTTTTCCTTACACGACTTTTGCTGATTCCTCTTTCTTTCTTTTTCTTGATTATTCCTTCGTGTATTAACCGTGTGACCTCATCTCTTGTTATTGCTGTTTCAGTGCGCTCAATTTGTTCAGGATCTATCCAAACTCGATTTTTTCCTATTTTAAGAATCGAAGCAGCTAATCTTTTCTGGCTTTTTAAACTCATTCCTCAGTATTCTCCTTTTGAACTTCTTCAGTATCTTTTTCACTTGTACGAAAACGATTTAAAATTTTTAACCCTAATTTATCTGCTTTGTCTATTATAGTAGCTCTTTTCCTTCCTCCGACTGCAGCTGCTACTCTGATTGCTTCTATTCCCTGGTTTAACTCTTCTAGTTGATGGGGGTGAAATACGAGAACTTCCTTAAAACCTGATGAGTGTAATCCTCTTTGTGATTTTTTTGAACCATAT
>CAZAXO010000219.1:0-3773 GCA_964489085.1 uncultured Candidatus Bathyarchaeia archaeon | reverse complement strand
ATATTTCCCAAAGCTAAGTGATCGTAGATCCAGAGAAGAGTGGAAAGCTGCGGGTTCAAAGAATTTAAAGGAAGTAGCAAAAATTGAAGTAAAACGAATACTGAAAGAATATCATCCTCCGCCACTTGAAAAAGATATCGATACTGAATTAAATAGAATTCTCAAAGAAATAGAAGAGAGAGAATTAAAAAAATAGGAGATGAGTCGTCATGACAAACTCTAATGCATCGGTTGAGTTCTTGTATCTTTCTCAAGAAGACGTACTTAAAGCAGATGGTCTCGATATGAAGATGGCATTGGGTTCTTTAGAACGTGCTTTCCGATTACTTCATAATGGAGAAGTAGTCATCCCCTCTAAAATAGTGATGGTTCTCCCTCCCAGTGAGAGGGAGAGAGGTCGTATTAATGGATTAGCAGCATATATTGGTGGAGATTGGGAAATCTCTGGAATAAAATGGATACCTGGATTCCCTAAAAATCCAAGTGAGCGAAATCTACCAAGAGCTAATGCTCTAATCATTCTAAATAATACAGAGAATGGACTACCTCTTGCCATAATGGATGGAACTCTCATAAGCGCAGTACGTACGGGAGCTGTTGGAGGTCTTGGAGCGAAATATCTTGCAAGAGAAGATGCTGAGAATATTGCTATTATTGGTTTGGGAGTCCAAGCAAGAACTCAAGCACTTGCTCTGAAAGAAGTAGTGCCGAATCTTAAAGAAATTCGTGGATTTGATATAGTTAAAAAGAGAGCGAAGAAAGTAGGCGCAGAAATTCAGGAGATGACAGGTATTACTGTAAAAATTGTTGACGCTCCTAAAAATGCTGTAGAAGGAGCAGATATCATTGACACTGTTACTTTAGCTGATGAACCAATAGTCAAAGAAAAATGGGTTAAGAAGGGAAGTTTGTTTATTCATATGGGTTCATATGTTGAGGAGGAAGATACTGTAGTCTTGAATTCCAATAAAATTGTTGTCGATGATTGGGAAACCGTTAAGCATCGAAAGACTCCTATTCTTGCTAAAATGTATGAAAATAAGCAAATAACAGATGATGATATATACGCAAACCTTGATATGATAATAACGGGTGAGAAACTGGGAAGAGAAACAGATGATGAGCGTATATTCTATGCTCCGATTGGAATGGCTCATGAAGATATCGCCGTCGCATCCATGGTATATGAACTTGCTAAGCAAAAGAAGATAGGCCAAAAACTTCGACTTTGGACAAAATCATTATGGGTATAATTTATTAGTTACAATTTAAAGAAAATAACAAGTTGAAAGTGAGTATTATCACTCTTTAATATCTAAATAGTAGTTTTTGGAGTAAAGTAGGATGGAAAATTTCATTTATCAGAATCCAACAAAAATCATATTCGGTAAAGATGCTGAAAATTATGTGGGAAATGAGACGAAACGATTTTCTGATAATGCATTACTTCATTATGATGATACTATAAAGAAGTTACCGATTTTTAATAAGGTTATTCAATCATTAGAAGATGCAGGTATCAGGATCTATGAGTTTGGGGGCGTTAAACCGAATCCCCGTCTATCGCTTGTAAAAGAAGGAATACGATTATGTCGCCAAAAAGACATCAATTTTATTCTTGCAATAGGAGGAGGAAGCGTCATGGACTCTGCTAAGACTATTGCAGCGGGAGTATACTATGAGGGAGATGTATGGAATTTATTTACAGAGCGATTGGAGGTAAAAAAAGCACTGCCGATTGGTGTCGTTGTTACAATTGCGGGTACGGGTACTGAAACCTGCAATGGTGCAGTGATTACAAAGGAAGAAGGATTGTTTAAACGTTATATAAATTCTGATTTGATCCGTCCTAAGTTTGCGATATTAAATCCAGAATTAACCTTTACTGTGCCCCCCTATCAGACCGCTTGTGGATGTGCTGACGTTATGTCACATGTAATGGAAAGATATTTTACGCAAGTGTCTCATGTTGATCTTACAGATAGATTGTGTGAGGCTACGCTGAAAACGGTGATTAAGAATACTCCTATGGTATTAGAGAATCCGAAAGACTATAACGCGCGCGCTGAAATTATGTGGGCAAGTACGATCGCCCATAGTGATTTTCTAAGTACTGGAAGAATCGGCGATTGGGCTTGTCATAACATAGAACATGAAATCAGTGCACTTTATGATATTCCTCATGGTGCTGGCATGACCGTTGTATCTCCAGCTTGGATGAAATATGTATATAAGCAGAATTTAAGTAGATTTACACAGTATGCTATAAGAGTCTGGAATATTGAAGAGAATTTTGAATCTATTGAAAAAACAGTATTAGAGGGGATAGATAGAACATCTAAATTTTTTAAACAAATTGGTCTTCCTACAACACTACACGAATTAAATATTCCCTCTAATAGTTTTGAACAAATAGCAACGAAAAGTTTAGAATCAGCGCGCGCTCGTGGAGAATCTGGTCCGCTTGGCAATTTCATGAAATTAAATGAAGATGATATAGTAAACATTCTAAAGTTGGCTAACGACCACTAATTATTTAGATATCGTTTTATATACGAGGGCATAGACTTATCGAGGTAAACATTGAAAATAATAGACAACTATGATATAAAGAAGTCAATTAATGAGATCGGCCAACTATATCCTGTTTTATTAGATTCAACTGGTGCGTTTGTAATTGATGGATCACATCGTCTACAAGCTGATCCAAAATGGCCAGTAATGAAGTTAGATCATATTAATGATAAAAAAGACATTATGGTTGCTCGTATCATTTCCAATATTTGTCGACGTGAAGTAAGTCCTTATGAAAAAGCTGATATGTTTAATCAATTAGCTGAAATCCTACTCAAAAAAGATAACATTCCAAAAAAAGATATCACAAAAAAAATTTCTAAATTAACTGGAGTTTCATATCGTACTGTTTCTCGTTATCTCTCAAAAAAATATAAAGCCGAAAGAATGGCAAGATACATAAAGAAAAATGGTGCCAGATTGGCAACAGTTAATCTTGAGGATACGAGAGGATTTAAGGGCTATCGAAAAGAAATTAGAGCAATAAAACTGTTTGGTCTTGAAGCAAACAATACTCAATTGGTTACAATTGTAGAAACTTCAATTAACCCAATGCAAGAAATACCTTCTCATTCTCATAGGTCTAATTTTTACAACCTATGTTTAAAGGGAAAAGGTAAATTTATAGGAGATACCAAAGAATTTCTTTTTAGTGAATCAAGTGTAATTTTTGTAAAAAAAGATTTACCTCACACAATAATAAATTTAGGAAAAGAAAATCTTGTGTTACTATCACTCTATTTTCCTCCAATAAAATTGGACGACTTTATTAAGGAAGATCACCCTCAACCCAAACAAGCATATATTCAAAAGAAGTTATATAAGATAAAAACCTAACCATATATCACCTATCAAAACCTAATGACGAAAAACAGTTTACATGATAGGATAAAAGGAATAATTATACTTTTACGATTTAACTTTAATACTAATCCTTTAATGTTAAAAAAATAATTTTTTTATGAAACTAAAAAATATCAAAATTACAAATATCTGAGTTACAGGGAGCATTTCCTGACTTGATAATCCCTTTCACTCATATTGAAAAGTTAGATAAGAAAGCTACTAAGTTGATAATTGACTACCTAATTAGTAATGGTGTGCATGGGTTAACGATTCTGGGAAGCCCAGGTGAAGAAGACTGTTCCATAAAGAGACTAAAGATCATAATGGATTGGAGTATTAACCAAGTTGATAAA
>CAZAXO010000218.1:0-3783 GCA_964489085.1 uncultured Candidatus Bathyarchaeia archaeon | reverse complement strand
GTCTCGGATATCGTCTTTTTCAACAATTTTATTTCTTACATCAGATGGATAATCTGTTAGCATATATGTTTATACTCGGTTTAATTTCACTTTTAATAGATCGAACTTTTAGATTTCTCATCAAAAAAAATTGTGTAAGTGGAAGGTAAGTACTTAAATCTAATTATTGAAGGTTGCAGAAAAAAGAATGATCAGCAATTACAAGTTAATAGTTAAAGAAGTTTCAAAGTCGTTCTATGATCGAAATTTGAAGCATAAACAACCTATTTTAACTGATATCACATTTGAAGCTCAGGATGGTGAATTTATATCGATAGTTGGCCCTTCAGGATGTGGAAAGACCACTCTATTGAAGATAATTGCAGGTTTAGAGGCAGCTGATAAAGGAGTTGTTTTAATAGATGGAATTGTTACCAATCGACCCAGCTCAGATAAAGGAATGGTGTTTCAAGAATATACTTTATTTCCCTGGAGAACGGTAAGAAGCAACATAGAGTTTGGACTTGAATTTAAAGGATTAGCCAAATCTGAAAGAAAAAAAATTTCAGATGAATATTTAAAATCAATTAAGCTTTCACGATGGGCTGATAAATATCCTTTTGAACTTTCTGGAGGAATGAAACAGCGGGTAGCATTAGCACGAGCTTTGGCAAGTAATCCTCAAATTCTTCTAATGGACGAACCTTTTGGATCTCTTGATATCGAGACACGTAATATTATGCAGCTAGAATTAATTGAAATTTGGAAAAGAACCGTTAAAACTATCATTTTTGTGAGCCATAATATCGGTGAAGCAATTTTTTTATCTAACAAAATAATAGTTTTAACGTCACTACCTGGACGAATTAAAAATATACATGCCATCAAACTTACCTATCCAAGAAAGAAAAGTGATCCCAAATTTCTTGAAATAAAGAACAAGATTTTACATGAAGTAAGTGAAGAAGTTTTACAAAACTATTAGTATACCCTGTCAATATACCATTTAAGCCGGTATATGCTGAATATACCCTTTTTTTATACGAAAAATATGGTTAAATAAGTTAAACTAGCTAGTAATTGTTCTATAACAGACTATCCAATTTTTAGATTATTCTAACCTTTAAAATATAATAGTCTGAGGAATGATATAATTTATTACTTTGGAAATTATTCAAATTCAAGAACTAGCAAAATCTACTCTTATAGGCTAAAAAAATATTATTTGAACATATTTTTTCGAAAATATATTATGATTCCTAGAATGATACCGATGATAAATAAGATTAATCCGAGGAGATCTGTATTTTTTATTAGACTTATAATTAAATTATACATAAAAAAATTTAGCTCTTTACCGGAAGATATAATTAATAATTAACTGAAAATATTGATACTTGATCTTAATAAGATTTAAAAAATATCATATTTATTTAATATTCACAGAATATAGAGGAAATAATCGTGTAACATAGATAATGAAGGTTGAAGAAGACATTGGTAAATGATAAACTTAGATTTAAACTTAAAAAAGGTGATCTCGAAATAGAATTAGATGGAGAATATGATTATGTAAAGTCCAAATTTGAAGATTTATTAGATAATTTAACTATGAATAAGTCACAAGTAACTATCCATGGTGAGTCGATTCCTCAAAATCTTGAGAATATTTTAGAGCAGACTCCTGACGGAAAACTATATCTTGTTATACCCGCTGATAATCTTACTTCTAAAGAGGCCTTAGCTCTCTTTTTATTTGCTAAGCGACCTAAAAAATATACTGATAAAGAACTTGCTGATATGATTAGTGGAGGCTGGAAAACAATTAAGGCAGAAGCTATTCGTGCAAGAGCTAGTGAACTAAGAAGAGATGGTAAACTCATCTCGGAAAATGGCCAGTATACTCTTTCGGGAGCAGGCGCTCAATGGGTTGAAAGAGATATTCTCGTAAAACTTAAAACTCTCATATAAAGATAAGTGGTTAGAACAATGATAAAAGATTTAATTCGTATAAATGAGCCTTCTCTAGATCAGAAAGAGATTGATGCTGTTATATCCGTTATTAATAGTGGAATACTTACTGATAAGAGTGGTATGGGGCCTAAAGTCATAGAATTCGAACGTAATTATGCAGATTATGTAGAAACTAAACATGCTATAGCTGTTTCAAGTGGTACTGCTGCTCTACATGCATCTCTACTTGCAGCTAATATTGGACCACGAGATGAAGTAATTGTTCCATCTTTTAGTTACGCTGCTACAGTTGAAGCTGTTTTGCTTACAGGTGCAAAACCTATTTTTGCCGATATAGACGAGAATACGTATACGATATCCACTGAGACTATAGAAAACGCATTAAGTTTTAGGACACGTGCAATAATTCCGGTTGATCTATATGGACTACCTGTAGATTTAGAACCCATCCTCGAGATTGCTAAATCACGGGATATAGTTGTTATTGAGGACTCAGCTCAAGCACATGGAGCACAGTATCATGATAGACCTATCGGGGGAATATCTCATATGACTTGCTTCAGTTTCTATGCATCAAAAAATATGACCACTGGAGAAGGTGGAATGATTACAACAAATGATGATGATCTAGCTGAATGTCTTAGAATGATTCGTACTCATGGAGAAAGTAAACCATATTGGGTAGAACGGCTTGGTCATAACTATCGTATGACTGAAATATCTGCGGCAATAGGTATTATTCAACTTCAAAAACTTCCTGAAATTATTAAGAAACGGCGTGACAACGCTTCACTTCTTACAGAAAAACTTGAAAAAACTAAACGGTTAATCTTACCGAAAGAACCTGAAGGTAGGAAACATGCATGGCATCTCTATACCATTCGTGTCAAAGGAGCAAATAGGGGATCCAGAAATAAAATAATTGAATCACTAAGATCCAAGAGAATATCTGCAGCTATTTACTATTCTACGCCTATTCATCTTCTTCCATATTACAAGAGAATTCTTGGCTCACAAAAAGGAGCACTACAAAATACTGAGTCAATAGCGAGCCAAGTACTATCCTTACCCACTCACCAAAAACTCTCCATTCAGGATATTGATCACATAACTAACACTCTTAAAAAATCTCTAACGCGATAAGTTAAAATTCTTGAATTCATGTATCCTCAATGGGGGTTATACTTGGCATTTTCCAATATTCCAATTCACATTATAGTTGAAGGATTCGGAACTGCTACTGGTGAGCTTAAAAGATTTCTCTCCCCTTTAACAGTAGAACGAATACTTAAGATACTTCCCTTATCTGGTCGAATATCTAGAAAGAATGGATTTATCTATTTTAATATTAAATTACAATCGGGTTCTGAAAAACCCTTAAAGATAGTGAAAGCTGGTACAATAGCTTATTGGCCAAGGAGTGAATCTATTTGTATTTTTTATGAAGATTCACAACTTTCAACTACGGTAACTTTACTAGGTATAATCAGTTCGAATTTAGACATATTCAAAAAGCCCATTAATGGGGCCCCTATCATAATAAGAAAACAGAGCTAGATTGTAAGCTATTCACCTACTCGCAGCATAAGATTATTTTAATAGTAACTTAATGACTTTAATCGCGATCTAGATGTTAGATCTTCACTTGAATATTATAGATACGAGATCAAAGAAGGGAAGATATATTCCGGGATCAGTGAATGCTAACTCTTCATACAGCTGCTCTTGGATATTTTCTTTGCGATTATTAAGCTATAAGGTATTAGTGAAGGATGTTTATTTAGTTATGTTAATAGCTTAAAGATGTTTTATTAATTAATCGGATTTAAA
>CAZAXO010000217.1:0-3787 GCA_964489085.1 uncultured Candidatus Bathyarchaeia archaeon | reverse complement strand
TAACGGGAGAAGTTGAGCGCAGAGTAGTAGCACAATTACTCTCTCTTATGGATGGGCTTAAATCAAGAGGCCAGATAGTAATTATTGGTGCAACCAATAGGCCTGATGCGATTGATCAAGCGTTGAGGAGACCTGGAAGATTTGACAGAGAAATTGAGATAGGTGTTCCAGATAGAAATGGAAGATTAGATATTCTACAGATTCATACTAGAGGAATGCCTCTTTCTAAAGATATTGATTTAAATAGTTTAGCAAATGTTACTCATGGATTTGTGGGTGCTGATCTAACTGCCTTAAGTAAAGAAGCGGCTATGAGAGCTCTTAGGAAAGTAATGCCTGAAATAGATTTGAAGTCACAAACAATTCCTAATCATATACTTGAAAAACTTGAAGTATCGATGAAGGATTTTTTAGATGCTCTTAAAGAAGTTGAGCCTTCAGCTATGCGCGAAGTGATGGTAGAAACACCTAATATCCGTTGGAGTGATATAGGTGATCTTGAAGAAGCTAAGCAAGAGTTAATTGAAATAGTGGAATGGCCTTTGAAGTATCCAGAGATATTTAACTATGCTAAAACAAGCCCACCCAAAGGTATCCTTTTATATGGTCCTCCTGGTACAGGAAAAACTCTTCTAGCGAAAGCTCTAGCAACTGAAAGTGAAGTTAATTTTATATCTATTAAAGGTCCAGAACTGCTTTCAAAATGGGTTGGAGAATCTGAAAAAGGTATGAGAGAGATTTTTAGGAAAGCACGAGCAACTGCTCCTACTATTATCTTTTTTGATGAGATTGATGCATTAGCACCACGACGAGGATCAAGTAGTACAGATTCAGGTGTTACTGAACGTGTTATTAGTCAACTCCTTACTGAAATGGATGGATTAGAAGAATTACGAAATGTCATAATTATTGCTGCAACTAATCGTCCTGATATTATGGATCCCGCTTTGTTAAGACCCGGAAGATTTGATCGATTAATCTATACCACATTTCCAGATAAAGTAGCAAGAGAAAAGATACTTCAAGTTCATATACGTGAAAAACCATTAGCAAAAAATGTTGATGTAGCAGCAATTGCCAGCAGAACCGAAAATTATGTTGGAGCTGACTTAGCTTCTGTTTGTAAGGAAGCATCTATGACCGCTATTAGAGAATATATTATGCAAACTAATGAATCTAAGAAAAGTATAGAAATGTTTAAAATTGAAAACAAACATTTTGATGCAGCGTTAAATAAGGTAAAACCTGCAGGTAAAGAACGATTAACTCATTATGAAGAGAAAATGAAATCATTTAAAGATTCATCAAAATATTTACTTTAATAAAAGGTAAGTTTAAAAAGAATATTCTGAATCTTGAAACGATAAATACTATTACATAGGAGCGATAAATAATGGAAAATGACATCTCTACAGGAGGAATACTATACGAATGTGTACATTGTAAATCAAAAATTACTTCTACCGAATTAGAATTGACTCCTGAGATAAAATGTCCCTTCTGTGGATATAGAGTGCTTAGAAAGACTCGGCCCTCCATAGTAAAAAGAGTGAAAACTTCATAGGCGATTTAATTGGGGCCTAACCACTCAACTTTAGACAAATACGAACAAATCATTGAGATCTGTAAAAGACGAGGTATATTATGGCCTTCCTATGAAATATACGGCGGTTTAAGCGGTTTTGTAGATTTAGGTCCTATAGGCGTTTCTATATTAGAGAAAATTAAAGATGAGTGGCGGGATCTTTTTGTTAGACAAAATAATAATGTAGAGATAAGCTCTCCACTATTGGCACCTGCAATTGTATTTAAGGCATCAGGTCACTTATCTCATTTTAAAGATCCTATAGTAGAATGTATTAAATGTGGTAAAAAGTTTAGGGCAGACCAGCTTTTATCTTTGAATCAAGATACTTCTCTGGAAGGCCTTTCATTAAAAAAATTACAAGAAAAAATATCGAAACATGATGTACATTGCCCTGATTGTGGAGGACATTTATCAAAACCGAGCCATTTTTTAACAATGTTTAAGACGACAATAGGTCCATACCGATCTTCCATTGGATATATAAGACCTGAAACTGCTCAAGGAATGTTTGTTGATTTTAAACGAGTTTTCGAATCTTCTCGCGAACGATTTCCTATAGGAATTGTTCAAATAGGAAAAGCATTAAGAAATGAGATATCACCACGACAGGGTTTAATTAGATTAAGAGAATTTACTTTAATGGAATTTGAATTTTTTTTTAATCCAAATAATGAATCATGTGAAAAAATCACTCAGGTAGCAAATCATATAATAAGATTACTTCCTGTTAATACGAGATTACGTAATGAAAATCAACCTATCGAAATTACTGTGAAAAGAGCTTTAGATCAAGGAATAATATCTTCTCAATGGATGGCGTATTTTATGGCGATTTCTATGAACTTTCTAGAAAGATTAGGTATTCCTCAAAAGAAACAATTGTTTCATGAAAAACTTCCGAATGAAAGAGCTCATTATTCGAAGCAGACATTTGATTTAGAAATTTTTTTAGATAGATGGGGATGGATAGAAGTAGCGGGATTTGCTCATCGATCAAATCATGATCTTAAAAGCCATATGAAATCTTCAAAGATTGATTTAAGTATATATACCTCTAATTCCACGAACGATAAAAAAAAATTTATACCTGAAGTAGTTGAACCGAGTTTTGGAGCGGAGAGATTATTATACGCAATACTTGAGTATAGTTATCATCACAAAGAGGATAGAGTGATTTTACAATTACCTCGGAGAATAGCTCCATTCCATGCAGCGATATTTCCATTATTATCAAGAGAACCATTCATAAATAAATCAAAATTTTTATATCATCATCTGATCGCAAATAGATTTGATATATATCACGATCATAGAGGCTCAATAGGACGCAGATATGCACGAGCAGACGAAATTGGAATTCCAATTGCTATAACTATAGATCATCAAACACTAGATGATAATACTGTTACAATAAGAGATAGAGACACATGGAAACAAACACGAGTTCAAACTGAATCACTAATAGCAACCCTCTTAAAGTATTACTCTACAGATATACTATTTGATGACATTAAATAACTGAATGGAGTTTAAGATATTTGGCATTTCCAAGTGAAACTGAATCTACCGTTAGAAGACGAGTATTACAAATATTTCAAGATTATGCGAGGTTAACCGTAGATATAATACGAGAACTTAACAATATGATTGACGAATTGTCGCAAAAGAATTTGAAAGAAGCGACAAATCATAATGATAATATATACAAGCTATTAACTGAATCAAAAGAGATTAAACTAAAACTTTTTGAAGAGATTATGTCTGTAGGTACATTATTAATTAATAGAGAAGGGTACCTAAGATTAATCTTTGAATTAGAACGCATGATGGATAATGCAGAAGCAAGTGCTTATCGATTAAAATATATACTTGATGGGAAGATCAAAGTGGATAAATCGTATCTACTAGATCTAGCAAAACTCTCCTCATTGGTTTTAAATGAAACAATTAAAGTTCGAGATATAATGAGAGCTTTGATGTTCAATCCTGAAAAGTCGTTAGAACTTAGTAAAATAGTTGAGAATGGAGAAAAGAATATTGATATTGCTCATCGAGAACTTGACCTTAAAATTCTTAATTCAACAAAAAACATAGCTGCACTTTTACTCTTAAGAGATATTGCTGAACGTGTTGAGGATATTTCAGATATCGGTGTTGATACAGTTGATCTTCTAAGGATGCTAGCATTATAAGGGTGAT
>CAZAXO010000216.1:0-3789 GCA_964489085.1 uncultured Candidatus Bathyarchaeia archaeon | reverse complement strand
ATTCCAAGCAGCGTTACATACGTTGCAGGATCTAGCTAATAAGTTTAAAATATAGATAGCTAGTAATTCACAAATTTGATGATTACTAATAACTTACTACCTCTTTTACGGATTAATTATCAATAAGCTGATGTGCCGTGGAGGCCGATTTTACCGAATCTTTAGCTAGCTAAATTTAAAATATAAAAAGTATCTAGCTTACAATATAAAAAGTAAAAGAAGTAAATTTTTATTTTATATATGAAGAAGGAACTGGAAATGGCTAAAGTCACTCAGAAATGCATAAAAGATATCGAATGGATGCGAAAGAATCTACTTAATCATCCATTAGGCCCTGACTATCCTGGGAAGGTATTACTAACAGCTGATGAGTTCAGAAAAATCATAAAAGATGAACCAATAGCAGGCCATCAACGACTATTCAAAAGGGATTGTGTAGAAGAAGATAAATTGATAGAGATAGGTATAATCCCTCAAGCTTGGGTAAAGAGAAAGTATCTCGAAATGTGTGATTCTCATAAGCGTATGTCTGAGAAATATACTATAAAAGAGAAAGCGAAATGGGATCTTACTATGGGGGATACAGCTGCAACAAGCCATATTAGGAGATGCATGTTAGAAATTGGATTAAATCCTAAGAAATATTTGCGGTAACTAACTATCTAATGATCTTATAATAAATAGGTTAATTTTCAATAATTAGTTATACTCTTACAAGTCTATCTTCAGCATATAAGAAGAATGACACTCATTTCATAATAATAAAGTCACATGAATTTAAAATAAGTTAAAAATAAAAGAGTTAGATATTGATTTCATTTTTACCTATAATCAAAGGTGAAAGATATTCGTACATTCATCAATAGATTAACTAATTAAATGAGATGAAACAAATTGAGACCAATTGTGTGGGGTTTTATCCTTGCAATAGTTGGTTGCTTCTTTTGGGTAATATTCAGTGCTATTGTTGGAGTTACAGAAGGATTAGGTGGTGATACAGGTCTTATGGGAAACTTTCTAGTCTATCTATTTGGAAGCTTATTTTTCTTTAGCATTCCAGTAACAAGTGTCATAGAAGGAGTGAAATGGTTTAAACATCGAAATATGAAGAAGTCAGAAAGTAGCCTCAAACATCCTTCTCTTGATGAGGGAATAAATAAGTATTGTATAGTATGTGGAACAGAACTTACCTGGTTGGAGAAAATTAGTAAGAGTTATTGTCCTACTTGCGATAAAATAGTATGATTACAAACATAATAGCTAACTATCATATGAAAGTGTACTGTTATTCAAAGAAATATAATACTGGCACTGGCAATATCACTCCTTGCCACTGACAGTTTTTGTACTACTTTTAGGCGTGTGACAACCATTTTAAGACTGGTACATTGTCACTGCCACTTGCCACCTGCCACTAAGACACTATAACAAGCCAGTCTACCAGTAGACCAAGAAAGACACGCCACAAACCAACATCACCAAAACTTCAGCAGGAAGGGGTCTTAGGGGAACGCTTTCCCCTAAGCAGAATAGTTACGTCGTCGTCGCGCACCAAGATTTGAACCGTCGTCCGTGGTTGTTATTATGTGTGTGTGCGCACCATGGTACCCACACACATGATTATAATATATTTAGAGGGACGGATTGGATTCTTGTCCCTATCTGGATCACTATTACACCTCTTATCTTTTATAAACTTCAATCTAATTAGGCGGGCGCTAAAAAATAAGGGAATTTTGGGAGTAGCCTGTACTAGCTCTTTTTCATCTTTTTGTATTCTTTCTCAGCCATTCTATCTAAGAACTTTCTTTCAGTGTAAACAAATGTAGAAAGAAAATGTATCAAGACGGCTATTCCCCATCCTACTAGTGGAAAGATGAACCACGGAAACGCTTTACCAGTGAAATACCAGATAGAAAAGAGAAGGCAGTTGATAACTATATAGATCACGAAATGTATATAGAATCCAAACTTCTTTCTAGCAATCTCCTTCGCTTCTTTTCTTAACTCAGTATCCTCACTCATTGCAATCCCTACGAAACAACTTCAAGTAAGATGTTAATAATACTTTCGCGCGCTCACTAGCTAGTGTGTGTTGGAGGATGGAATTATATCCAAGACTGAAATTAGGATGCTAAAAGAGTTGAGATTGTCTTTAGAAATATCCGACGAGGATCATGAAAAGCTATCAGGAGAGGTGACAAGTAATACGCGCGCGTACGTAAGACAAAGGAAGTCTATTATTTATTCGCCACAAATTTCTTGATTTCTCGTCCAGCAACCCATTTAGCAAACCACTTCTTATAGAAAGGGATCTTAACATCATAATAATAATCTGTTTTATCCTTATAATACTCATAATCTGCAATACCCTCCTTCTTATTTAACTCTGAGATTGCTTTCATAATGTGGAAATAAACTAAATAACCAAATTTTGGTTTAAATCTCTCACCCTTCTGGATTGCTGAAATTAATTTCTTAAATGCTTCTACGGTCTGTTCTTTATTATATTGCGTTTCTACTTCTGATTTTGTAGAAATATATAGTTCAAGTGATGAAACAACATTAAACCCATATTGCTCGATATTACTACTCATGTATTCATTCGCTAAATCTGCCCCAAATCCCTTGCATGTCGAGACAAATAAAGCATATTTATCAAAAAAATATGGTCTATGTGCAATATAACCAAGTTTATCCATGAACCTTTTCATTAATACAGTAATATTTCTTGTATTAGTTGAAGTCGCAAAAACTACTCCATCAGCTTCTTCCATTTTCTTAATAATTAGATCTCGATCATCTCTTAACGGACATTTATCAGGACCAAGATTGATACAAGAATAACAACCATGACAATCCTTCAAATTCATATCCTTAAGCATGAGAATCTCATAGTCAATATTGGGGAATTCTTCTTTAATAGAATTTAACACTCTAAAAGTTCCACCTTTCCGTGGACTACCACAAATTGCGAGTATTTTCATTCTCTACCACCTAGCTAGCTTATTCTATTTAAAATCTTTTTATACACTTTAAATTTTTTTGAATTTAATGCGTTTTTCCGAAGATAATGTATCGTACTCTTATTAATACCTAGTTGCTGAGCTTGATTAGATGTTAATTCAAGAATTTTTTTACGCATTTCTTTAATATCGATTATTTTTAAATCTGGAATAGGTACAGTGAAATTCATTGATTCAGGTTCACCTAAAAGAAATCGACCTAACTCCTGTGTTTTAATTACGATAATAGTATCCAACTTCCATTTCTTACCTTTATACTCTACAGGAGAATTAAGTATGGATATATAAAGAAAATCGAAATACTTGGTATCTATGTTAACCACTTAATATTAGATACTCCTTTGTTATAGAAGAAATGGACACCTATATGTCTCCAATATCATTTATATTGGGAAGGAGTCGCATCAACTCGAAGAAGTTGAAATACTTGGCATCTTGGAAGATACTTATATTGAATATACTAAAAGAAATTGTGCTAGTACGTGATAGTTAGCACTCTTGCAATAGAGAGTTATAAAGAAAAGAGGAGGGTTTAGTTTCAGGCTCTTATTAGGGAGCCTGAACGTGTTTTTGTGGCTTTGATCGTTTAGTCTACCTAAGTTACCGTCTGCGACGGAGCAGGTAGATGCTGGATCCAAGCGCGGCAAGCGTTGGCAACAACGCGATGGGGAACTCTGGAATCGCAACTTCGCTTTGCTCGAGTTGCAAGAAGTTCTGGGTAGCTGCGCCGCCGTCAGGCACCGACATCGAAACACTCACGGCT
>CAZAXO010000215.1:0-3805 GCA_964489085.1 uncultured Candidatus Bathyarchaeia archaeon | reverse complement strand
CCATTTTCAAGATTATTTTTTCACTGTTGGGGAAGATACCTTATCTAGTGATCTACAGATCTTAATCGATCTAAGACTTTCCAATTCAATTAATGTTACAGTACACTTTCATGATCAACCTGAATTACTTCAGAGCGGGGTTATTGGTGGTCCAGATCCAGGTAGGTTCCTTGTCGCAGAAGCGATGGACTCTGATGGATCATTAGCAGCCTTTAATTTTACATACGTTTCATCATCTTCCTTCTCAACATCGATACTGCTTAATGGATTGGGGATGGCGGGGCCGATTCCTCAGCCAGATCCACGAGCAGGAATTAAATATTCCCTTTTCCGGTACCGTGGAATTCGCGATTATGGACTTTATCCTGGAACATACTCTATACGACTATATCTTAGAGGATATATCCAAGCTATATCCCCTGCAAATAAATTCTCCCTTCTTGATCAACCTTTAACGATTTCAGTGTCTATAGGCGATACACTTACAGAAGTAAGCGCTCACATGTTCAGGGGTGGGGGATTAAATGTGACGGTCTATTCAGTTGACTGTCAGCAACCCCCTTCTGAACGTCGATGGATATGGAATGGAACAAGTATGAATATACTTGTATTCGATGTAGCAACAAATTCTCTTGTAACTCCCATATACTTCTGGGATGCAACTTTTAATTTTTGGAACAGTCCAAGAACTAACTCTCAATATAGTACAATACCCTGGCCAGAATGGGAAAATAGTTACGGTCAAGATGCTAGTATGCTTATCACCGATGGTTCACCTACTCTTGAACGATTTGGACCTGACTTACCCAATATAGCATCAGATTCTCCAGAACAAAATATGGTAAGCAATATTTTCTTTCAAACTTTCATACATATTGGATTCCTTTATAGCTCAATGTATTACCGAGGAGAAGCTTTCCAATCAACAATTACGCTCTATCCCGGATTATACGCAGTGAATGCATGGACCTATGGATATGTCCAGGAAGGTGTTGTTACACTAGGAGACTTTGGAGACAATTTCGTTAGTATCGATATGGGAAATATTGCAGATACACAACTTACACTTATTCAAGGTGTAGAATTCAATCTAACTATCCTCTTTCGAAAAGAAGGAATTCTGTCAGAACTTCCATATAACATGTCAATGAGGATACGAATTTATGATGATCGAGATATTCTTGTAGCTGCCGCTTCAACCTCGTATGATATAGGTGCTATTCTCCCTCAATCCGGCTCTGGCTTTTATGCAGATGGTACTAAAACATATTCTGCAGGAGGATCAGTATCTCCTATCCCTGCAGGTACCAGAATAGTTGAGTATCGAGGTTTAGCTGGGTTAATTGGGTACACAGATCCAACTGTCGGCGCAGAAGCTGTACAAAGAGTAACTTTATTCTCACCTGATCAGGGTGTATGGGGGAATTCTCCATATAAAATAGATGGTTCTTACACAGGTAATTGGAGAGTTATTATTGAGCTAGTAACGTGGTACCGACCTTCAGACTTTTATCCTCCAGCTCCCGCTCTTCTTCAAGGTGAGTTACATCTAGCAAATTTAACATCTCTTCTACCTTATAATCATCTTGGCCCTTATAAATTGAGACAAGAGATTATCATTCCTAATGTTAATCTATGTGAAAGTACTTCGCCTATAATAGGTCTTGATCAACGGGGGTATCTTCGTGGAATCATCAATGAATTTACTTATTGTACTGATTTACGAACCGCAAGTTGGGTAACCGTATATGCACAAGGTAATGAGGGGTCATACACAATTTATTCTTTCGATGGTTTTTACGATATGTATCTTCCTTCAGGAACCTTCGAACTCATCTTTGAAGAAGATGGTTATGCAATAGAAATAAAGAATATTGAGGTTTCTGAAGGTTCAAGTAGCACTATTAATCTCCTCCTTTATCAAACTAACATTCCCATCCCTGAGTTTTCATTAAATATTTTATCATCAACAACGATTTTCTCTTTATTAATAATCTACTTAGTTCGAAGAGGATTGAGAAGAAGTATCTAACTTATCAAAAAGGGCAAAAATTTTCTTGCTTAGTGACATAATACTCTAGGAAGTATTAGTATATCAAGCATCATGAATTATCAATAGAATTATTATCTGTGTCATTTATAAAGAAAATCTTATGTATGATTATATACATAAAAATTCTTATAAAGAACAAATCATGAGATATGATCTCTATTTACTCATTATAAATGAAATTGAGGAACAGTATTTATGAATAAAAATAGTATGGTAATTATATTTTCCATTTTTATTACCATCATAGCTTCATCTTCATTGACTCAAATTTCAGTTAACGCAATAGGTGTAGCAAATATTGTTGTAACGAATGTCTATTGGGGATCAGATCAATATAATCCTCAAACAGCGCGCCCTGGAGATGTCAATATTCCTCTTTCATTAGTTCTATCAAATGTAGGAGACGATATGGCTCGTGATGTCAACATCAAATTATTTCTTACCCCTCCTCTTCGATACAAGTATTATTCTAATAATCAACAGTATTCGTCTGATTCTATCGTAAAAGTTGCAGGAGATATGATGTCTGGTTCAAGCTTCACCCTTAGTTTTACACTAGACATAGATCCTGATGCGGAAGAGGGTATTTATCGATATGATCTTGAGATATCCTATAGATCCGCTAGAGGATTACAGCACGAAACAGTTCAAACTACCTTAGATATTCCTATTTGGAAAGGGGAACTTAATATTCAAAATTCACTTACTACTCCAACGAAGATTTTTCCAGGTAGCAAACAGGTTGAAGTTACGGTATGGGTGGCTAACTCAGGAAAAGGAAGAGAAAAAGATCTTACATTTCTAATAGACCTGAAATCTCCTTTTACTGCTTCATCAAGTGGTTCAGATAGATTCTATGTAGGAGATCTTCCACCAGAACAAGTTTCTGAGATGAATTTTATCATTGATGTGGATGATGATGCACCATTCGATCAATATTTTATCACTTTAGCTCAGGAAATTGAAGGAGAATTAATTCCAATTGGAGATATTCCTATTTATGTAAATGAGAAAGCTAAATTTGAAATAGTCGATCTTGTTCCAACCAATTTCACTTCTGGAGAGACCGGTGCGGTTATTAAACTTGAATTAAAAAATACAGGCTCTATTAAGGTAGAATCGGTTAGAGTACAGTTACAGGGGGGGATGTTCTTCACGGGTACTTTAACTGATTTTCTTGGTACTATGCTGGCTGGTGAAACGAAAGTTGCTTATTTTATTGTTGATGTCGATTCTAGAACTCAGGAAGGAAACTATGGATTTGATCTTAGTATTGATTGGAACCAAGATACTTATACTTTAGATGAATCTCTACCTATTTATTTTGAGGTTCATCCTCAGAGTTTTCCAGTACTATTTTTATATCTTTTGATTATAGTGATAATCATTATTGTTGCGTACTATCTTTATAGAAGACGTAAACAAAAGGTAGCTCTATCTAGCTAGTTATCTCCCTTTCTAAGATTACCAGAACTGATGTTTTGAATATTGGATAGTGATCTGTTGAGTATATATTTAGATCGTACGTTCTGATAATAACGTTGCTATAGGTAATAAAATTAAACTACTTATAATAAGAATGAGTAACGAAGGAAAAACTGCTTCGAGTCCTAAGCCCAGGTAGATAATTCGTCTTAATGCTATATTACCATAGGTCCAAGGTAACAATTGTGCTATAATTTTTCCTCCTGTAGCGAGAAGTTCCGGTGATTGAATTGCTCCAGATAATTGAAAGAGTGGAAATGCTATTGC
>CAZAXO010000214.1:0-3874 GCA_964489085.1 uncultured Candidatus Bathyarchaeia archaeon | reverse complement strand
ATATATGGTCTGATAATAGTTTGCTCTATTGATAAAGAAAGAAATTTACTTTTTATTAAATATTGGGACTATGATTGTAGGTATATTCTATCAATTCTCAAAGATGAAGGAAATTGGGATGTAAATATCGATGTATGGGGCATTCCACATTTAATTAATAATTCGTTGGGAGCCTATCTACGTCATTCTAGGATATGTCAGAATTGTGGAAGGCCAATGTATTTGGAAACGAATAAAGTAGATATAACATTACCATTTACAGACAATGTTAATTTACCAGCTTTTTTATTTAGATGTGCTAACTGTGATACAAACATAATTGCTTGTTCAAATATTTGAAATACAGTTTAGATAGCAAGCTGATAGACAAAGAATATTTATAGAGTAGCCCCAGAGGAAGATGATATTTCTATTTATTAGAATGAGTGGGGGGTACCCTCCATTCACTATGAAATTATATCGCTTTACCGGCTAATTCTCTCACTTGGTTTTCAATATAGATGATATGATCTATCAGTGAAGAGGTATTTCCAATCGTAACATCTACTCTATCCCGGATCTCCTTGAGAGTTATGCTGATTCGTTTAAATTCCTTCATAATCTATATTAGTCATAAGAATCCACAGTACCCCCCAACCTCCCCACGAAGAAAAAAGAAGAAAAACAGTAAAGGAAATAGCACTTTCTTTACGGGTAAAGTACCCCAATGGAGAAACGAAAAAGATACAGGCACTCCTAAGTTGTTGTGGTATAAGGTTCAAAGGTTGAGTTTTAGGATCTCATTTTATAGCTAACTGATTGAGCTTGCCTTTTTACTTAAGAAAAGATTTGCTCCGATGAGGAAAAGAAGTGTTATTACCGCAAATGATATAATTGGATATAATGGTTTACTTAGGGCTGTTAAATCCATAGCCTGCATAACGCCTAAAGTTCCAAGGAAATTATGAAACACAATTGTCGCGTATATATCGCGTCCAAGAAAATAGACGAGGCTAGTGGCTAAACCGGGTATCATAAGAAATATAACCATGTTAAGTTGATTAAAAGGTGGGCTGTGAGCATAATGATATATCCCAAATAGAAAGACGGCTACTACAACACCTATGATTACTGAAGTGATCTTACCTTTAGATTTGGTGAACGATTCAAAGCCAGAGCCTATGACAGCCCAACATACTACAACTTCCGCAACAGAAACAACGAAAACTTGACTATAGGCATTAAGTATCACAATCGGATTTAATGAAGGAGGTCCTTGAAAAATGAAGACTAAGAATCCAATCACACCCACTAGTATAACCGCAGCAATTGTACGTTTGAATGAACGAAAACCTATCTGAGGTAATGTAACAAATTTGGAGATTATAAAGGATCTTAAAACGAATGCAGCAACAACTATTCCGATAATTATATTCGCAACTATTGAATAGATTATGCGATCGATTACAGCTTCTGGACGCAGAAGTGTAAGAATACGTCCTTCCAATAAGTAGGTAGCTATAACCCAAATGATATATAGACTAATTGATAGTAGTATAGATTTAACCTTGGACATCTTAGATTCAAAGAAGTAATTCATATTAAGAAAAGTTAAATTTTTACTGAATCACCTTTGGATTTAAATTAAAATGATGTAGCAGATATCTACTTTACAGAATGCATC
Organism: uncultured Candidatus Bathyarchaeia archaeon; assembly: GCA_964489085.1. Taxonomy (GTDB): domain Archaea; phylum Thermoproteota; class Bathyarchaeia; order 40CM-2-53-6; family DTGE01; genus CAZAXO01. The sequence continues at coordinate 2,211 of CAZAXO010000214.1, read as the reverse complement.
TATGAGTTGTTAATGGAGATGAGATCGGAGTAAACGAAAATATGGTTAGTAAATTTACTGTATTCAGGGCTCGATGTCTAATTGTAGTATTTTACCGTTATTTTTCTCAATCAAAAAAGAATAAATGTGCGATTGTTTTAAATTGATGAGGGATATGTTATGGAAGGTAAGATGCCACAAGTTGTCAGCAAGTTTGGTTTTTCTTCAGCGCTTCTTGCATCACTTTTCAGTATTATCTATATAGTTGGCCAGATTGCCGAATGGCTTGATTTATTGGGATCAGGGGGAGGACCGGAAAGTGCTAGCACCCCGCTTGGTCTTGTAGTGCTTCTGACCCCTTCACTATTTCTTGGGACATCATTTTTGGTCCTCATGGTTAGCGTTCATTATTTTGCGCCTGAAAATAAAAAGATCTGGAGTCATATCGGGATAGTTTTTGCAACTATATATACTGTTCTGATCAGCATCAACTATTACATTCAACTTACTCTTGTTGTACCCCACCTTTTGCGAGGAGACGTTGAGAGTATTCGATTCCTCCTCTTTGTTCCTTTTGATTCATTTCTGTACTCGGTCGATATCCTTGGATATAGTTTTATGAGTCTATCGACTCTTTTTGCTGCTTTCGTTTTCTCGAAAACAAGGCTCGAACGAACTGTTCGATGGTTCTTAATCGCAAATGGTCTCTTACTGCCCTTCATCGCTCTACAGAACTATTATCATCCTTTGATATGGCCAGCTGCTCTGTGGGCAATCACGTTCCCAGGCGCAACAATTTCTCTAGCTGTGATGTTCAATAGAGCCAAAATAACTACAGCGTGACGCATGCTTGGTTAGCTGTCGTGTACAGTTACTTTGTTTGATTTTTGGTACCATGTTGCAAGAATTAAAGCTTAAACTCAATTATTAGGTATTCACGATTTTTTTGGTAAAAATCCATTTAGAGAATAACCCCACTACACGAATATTTACTTAAAATAAGCTTGAATTGAGAGTTTTCTGGTGCGGGGGGTGGGACCCAAACCCCAATTTACCAGTAAAAATTATAGATTTATGTTGGAATTCGATCTTTTTCTTAACGAGAGCGCTAGTAATCATACTTTCTGGTGCACGCTTAGGCTATTCAAACCGATGATCAGAAAAAAATATCATCGAAACTGAATAAATTTGAGGTTGAAAATAGCAATTATTTTCTATGCATTCATCTTCAACAACTCTATAAGAAGCTAGGTTATAAGAGGGGAGATTATCCTATCGCTGAAAGTGTTAGCAAGAAAGTTATTGCTGACATTTTTTTACATCGATGTCTGATAGTGAGATAAAACATGCAGTCGAAAAACTTTATTATACATGCGTCAACCATAAGTAAGATCTATAACCCACGTAATTGAGAAATATATAATTCCGACGAGAAATTACCGACACGTCTTTGCCTAAAATATTTCTCTATCTCAACGGTTAATATTGAACTTGACGCTAACAAGACTAAAAGTAGTGTTTTCACATTTATTGGTTCCGTCCTTAGGACGAATTGCATAGCTGGATGGTAGATCGCGAGTAATTGGGAAATAAAAGCAACACCCACAGTAAATAAAAGAAATTTATTAGAGAAAAAATTATATGAAAAAATCATTCTTTTTTCAGAACGGCTCATGAATGCATAGAAGAATTGCATAAAAATCAAAGTTGATGCTGCTATCGTCCGTGCTTGACCTAGAGTCGCACCATTATTTATCTGCCATGAAAAAATTCCTAAAACTACGATTGTCATAATTACTCCAGTAAATATTAATCTGTAGAAAAGGTTTGAGAGTACACCATCACTAGGATTCCTTGGAGGACGAGTTTCTATTCCCTCCTCACCTTTCTCAAAACATAATGCAATATCCTGTAACCCGTTGGTCACTAAATTCATCCACAATAACTGAATTGGATGAAATGGAAATGGCATCTGTAAAGCCATACTAGTGAGAACTGTCATAATAAGCCCGATGGCTGGAGCGATTAAAAATAGAGTAACTTTTCTGATATTGTCAAAGACGGTCCGACCTTCAAGGACCGCTCCATAGATACTTGTGAAGTTATCATCGGTAAGAATCATATCGCTTGCGTCCTTCGCTACATCAGTACCTTTAGAGCCCATTGCTACACCGATTTGCGCAATTTTTAAAGCTGGTGCATCATTAACTCCATCACCAGTTACTGCTACGA
>CAZAXO010000213.1:0-3889 GCA_964489085.1 uncultured Candidatus Bathyarchaeia archaeon | reverse complement strand
GTGTAGGAGCGTGCCGCTCAGCATCTTTGAGAGACAATGTTAAATCAAATATTATATTAAAAGTAAATTATAAAAGTTATAATAACTAGCTAAATCCTAAAATCCTAAACTAGCTAATATATAAATTAGATAGAAAATAATCCCTATCCTCAAAGCTAAATAGTAGAACCTTTAGAATCTTTACGTTTTCTCTTTATTTGACGAGATCGACGTATATTATTCTTTGAAACGAATTTACTCCTCGCAGCTACTCCTCTACGTGCAATCTCATCTGCAAGAATCTTGTCAAGAGCTTTCTGCTCCCTCTCAAGCTCATCAAGTTGAACCTCTAACTCATGAGGAATCAACAAGTCAATAATCATACCCGTATAGGTGCTAATAGTCCCAGCTACTCGAGGACTAACCTTTCTAGAAAGTAAATTCTCAATCATAAACTTACAAAACTTCATACAGCTTCTCTTATCCCTGGTAGGATCCACTGTAAGAGCTATAACCTCATACTTCTGAGCATTCCTATTCCCACAAGGAGCCCCATACCCTCTAGCATTCCTATTACCAAGCTTTGCACCAGCACCCTTACGTCTACCACCATGAGAACCTCTCTTCCTACTAGATTTATCACCAGTCTTCTTTGAACTTGATTGTTTGTTTTGGTGGGGGGAACATTCCACATTATTGGAACGATTTATTTTCAGAGTAGTTATTCTGTTGATTAGATTCATGGTTTTGTATCCTTTCTTTGATTTTGATAGCTAGCTACCATTTAGAGATACTCGTCTAGTTTATTGAGTAACTTAAGAATCTCTGGATCATCAGTGGAGGCGATTAGTTTTCCATATTTTAGTAGTGTCTTCCTGAGTTGTCGCTTCGCCACTAGATCTTTAGGTTTGTTTTGTAGTATTTTCAAGTGTATTGTAAGTTTTTCATGCAGTTCCTTTAATGCTGCCTTCTTAAGAATCCTTTCGGTGTTTGGTTTTGAGTCGTAGTATGGTTGAAAGAGGGTGATTTGTGCATTAGCTTCTTTAGTAAAAGTATTGATGTATGCTTCAAAGAAAGCCTCGATGAGAGCGACAATTGGATGTTGAGGATGAGCCCTCATGGCTATGTTTTTGAAGTTAGTGAAGAGGGGTTCTCGAAAGTGGTAAAGGTGTGGGGATTTAGGTGTTCTTTTTCTTATTGATATAATATTATTTATATTATATATATTATATTGTATATCGTAACTACTACTACCTACATGCTTCTTCTCAAACTCCTGGAAGGACTTAGTAGGGCTATCATCAAAAAGTTTCAACTCTATGGATTTATTCAGTTTAAAGTCACTTGATGAGTTCTTCTTTTCGTTTTGATAAATACTAGTTAAAATCACTCCCTCCTTAAAGAGTAATGCAGCAATCTAAGCCAAATCCTCAGCTTTTCTGGGTACTCGCTTGCTAGAATTTCTTCATCTTCAACATTGAGTGCTGCTAGTAGAGGAGAATCTTTGGGTAATTTTTCACATGCAAATTGTTTTAATGCACTAACACGAATAATAGATCTGTTATGAATATTAGTAGTGTGTTTTGAGATGTTATCTTTCGGATATGAGTGTACTTGTTTGCTCTTCATGGATACTCCTCTTTGATAAGTTTTCAATACAATACAAAATTTTGTATATTTAGTTATATAAAACTTACTATATTTTAATAAAAATGCATAAGTGACGCATTTTTGCCTAAAAAGGATAGGTTATCTGTACAAAGTACGCACCTTTTAACAGTATTTTTGATTGAGATTAATGAAAAAATTTTCTTAGGAGTGGTTTTCTTTCTCATATACCGTTTTCAAATGGGGGGGAATAGACAAAAAAAAGCTTATTAAATCTTTTCTTTTATTTATTTTTGATGATTTTTTTTAAAATTACTAACTTTAATAGCTTTCAATAGGGAAATTTTAATGTTTTGTATACAATTTTATATTTGCAGAAAAATCTTGAATGTATACATTTTCCTTGCTTTTAATAATATTTCAAATGTTACTTTCTAGGCTATTAATTAAAAAAGTGTACAATAGAGAATATCATCTTATTTTTAAGATTAGTAAGGTGATAATGACTAGAATAGATTTCTACAAATATTTTAAATTAGATTTAGTTAAACAATTGTATTGTTTTTCTAAAATGGTATTCTAACTATAACTTGATCATTAGGGAGTGCTGCTACGTACTCCCATCCTTCACCTAAATAATTTTCTACTTGAGTAATTGATATAACTCGTTGACGATTTCCATTATTCTCCATAACACCTAAGAGACGTTTTCTAACTAGATTGTGGAGTTCTTCATCAGACATGGTTTCAAAGTCATATTGTAGAAGTTCTTCTTCACTGAATCCAGCAACAGCTAGGAATTCCTTTTTAAAGGTTTGTTTAATCTTATCCTCAGTCAAATCTGACTTGGTTGTTTGAAGATAATCTTGGCTCTTCTTATACGCTTCACGCATATCATCTATAATATTTGGTGGAAGCTTATTCTTGTTCGTTGTATAGCGGTTCTCAATATCTCCTTTATGCCCCATCCAGAACATACGGTAATCACGTATAACAAGGTTCTTCGACTCAGCTAACATTAGCTGTGTATCAAAGTAGGAGCGGAGCACATAAGGTCTCCAAGGAAATCCTGCTCCTCGAATCGCACCACGCATCAAATCACCAATGTTGATGGTGCGGATGAATGCTTTCTTAGCTACTTTAGGACAGACAATCGCTGAGTCAACAGTCAATTCTTCTCCATTTCGAGCTCGTTCCTCAAGATAATCCTTACAATACTCGCATGCTTCTTCACTCAGAAACGTGAAGTATTGGTGTCGTGACTTGCTGAGACTTGACCTCACGACAACCATAGTTGGGATAACCTGGAAAGAAACTTCACTTCCACTAATTTTGAGTTCAGGGAGATCTCCTATTCTAAGACCGTCTTCACCTCGATAGTCACCTATAGTTTCAGGACGAAGACCACTATGAGCAAGGAGAATAGAGGCGACTCGTGCTTGTTTAGACGCTGAAAGGAGTATGCGACGCAACTCCTCTTTCGTAGGAACTCTCTCATTTCTAAGACTTGGTGTCTCATTGACTCCCCTAATCTTAATTTTTAATCGTAAATCCACATCGTTGTAATTAAGCCATGACTTCACAACTTTAACCGTTGTCTGAATATAGCTGCCTGCATACTTCTTCTCACTTGCTGTTACATAGTCCATGAGAAGATCCTCTAATTGACGTGGTTTCATCGATGCTAAGGTTTGTGGAGTTAACTGATGCTCATTACAGAATGCTCCTAATCTTCGCAAATAGACGTCGGCGGTGATCTCTGAGCCTCGAGCAAGATTATCGTACCACCGTTTAAGAGTCTTATCTTCCAAAAGATGCTGGTACTTAGCTCGCTTCATGGAATTTCCTCAATCAGGAGAAATAGATGTTTAACTATATAAAAGTAATGGTTTCATACCTAAAGATTGGTGGACCGGGCGGGATTTGAACCCGCGACTTTCCGGCTTCTCGGTGTAATACTTGCAAACCGGATGTTCTTCGGTCTCCTTACGCTTTGTAGGTGCTATGGGGCATACCGGGCTGAACTACCGGCCCATCTTCTTGTTACTGATCTCTTAGTGTTAGATTAATTTTTCTCATTCAAAATTTTTTTGATAGAAAAACTCTTTAAGCTGGTTGATGTGGATTTTCTTGGTGGCATGGCCGCCGTAACGTAGAGGAGGGGTTTCTTTCTGCTCCTCCGCGGAACTTGGTTAGCGTACGGGCCTGAAAGGTATAAGATGCCTTGGCCAATGGAGCCCGGAGGCCGGGTTCAAATCCATGTGGAATATATTTGGGGTGTATCCCGGCGGCGGCCTTACCC
>CAZAXO010000212.1:0-3900 GCA_964489085.1 uncultured Candidatus Bathyarchaeia archaeon | reverse complement strand
TCCCCATATAATCACCTTACTCAATACATAGGATTAAATTATTTATTAAAATTATCATTAACATCTATTAACCATAAAAATTATTTTTACTTTTAAATTACATTGATCGGATAATTTGGAAATTAAGATTTCCGAGTGGATACCATCAGAGGTTGAGGAAGATAACTTAAAGTTAAATAATCTACAATTAATAAGTATAATAAATTACTAATGGGAAGTGTTATGTTTGGAAGAAGGTGAGCAAGTAGTTAATATTCCTCGTCTTGGAGAAAAAGCTCCTGATTTTGAAGCAGTAACAACCCAGGGAACACTGAGACTGGAAGACTTCAAGGGTAGCTGGGTTGTTATGTTTTCTCATCCAGCGGATTTTACTCCTGTATGCACCACAGAATTCATCGAATTCTCTGAAATCTATGATGAGTTGAAGAAGAAAGGCGTTGAGCTGCTCGGTCTCAGCGTTGATAGCGTATCGTCTCATATTGCATGGATTAGAAACGTGGAGGAGAAGATGGGGGTGAAGATACCGTTCCCGATTATAGCGGATCTCAATAAGGAAGTAGCTAACCTCTATGGAATGATTCATCCAGGTCAGAGTAAGACTGAAACTGTTAGAGTCGTCTTCGTGATCGATCCGGAAAGCATAGTGAGAGCAATGATCTATTATCCACTGACAACGGGAAGAAATATGAATGAAATATTGAGATTAATCGATGCTCTCCAGACAACGGATAAGCATAAAGTAGCAACGCCAGCGAATTGGCAACCTGGTGAACCCGTTGTTGTTCCACCTCCATCAACACAGGAAGATGCGGAGGAAAGACTGAAACAAGGGTATGACTGTAAAGACTGGTACTTCTGTAAAAAGAAACTATGATACTTGGTGGTTTTATGCCCTGCGTAACTCCAGATGGTAAACCTACTACGTCAGGAAAGCGAGTTCTTGACGCGTTGAAAGATGCAGCTTTAACACCAGAGGAAATCGCTCGCATCGTTGGCCAGCCTTTATTTAAGGTGAGAAGCAGTTTACGGGAGTTAAAAGCGGCTGAATGGTTAAGTGAAACAGAAGGAAAATACAAGTTAACCGATCAAGGAAAAACCGTTCTGCAAGAACAATAATTATAACCACCCTTTTTTAAAAAAGAACTAACTTTTCAGTTCGTATCTTTTAATTTCTAGAATACTAGATTTAGACAATTAACTGTGGGAACCAGCTCATTGGTGAACAGCGGCTTATAATATATCGGTGATACCGTTTGGTTTGATAGGTATGGAGAAGAGATTCAAAGGAATCCTATGACGTTGGATTAGTATTTCAAAACTGGGTTACTGGTGGTCTCTACTAATAATAATCGTGGGAATCGTGATCCTTGGTATAACATCAGGTGCTTGGTTTATATATGCTGGTCCTTTGATAACTTCCTTAATGATTCGTATTATATCTATTCTTGCATGTAAAAGATGAAACTAACTTATCATCGAAGATCTCCACTATCAGTCTCTATTTTTCAGTAGTATAAGCAGGAACAAGATGTATTTGCTAAGTTAACTAATGATCTTTTAATTTATAGACTATAGAAGTAATCCAAATATAGTATGAATAAAATCATTATTACACCTATGATCAAGACTAACATTTTCAATAGTGAACTATCTTTGACACCCCATCTAATCAAGAGAAATCTTAAGTTAATACTAAAATGAATGACAAAAAAAATCATTATGGGTATATCAAGTTCTGTATGTAAAAGAAGACCATAATATCTGTTAATGAATCCTCTTGTTATCATATATCCACTTATCATGAATAATAGAAACAAGATGAGAAGAATCCATACGATTATCCTATCCAGTTTTTTTAATACAGTATTTAAGTTCAAATGACAGTCCTACAAATAGTACTAACGTAGTTTCTTTCAGCTAAATCTATCTTGAGTCCAAGGATCTGCAGTATTACTGTATCCCCTCACTTCCCAGTAACCAAGTTCATATTCCTCTGTAAACATTATTTTTCGAATCCATTTAGCGCTTTTATACGCGTATTTATGGGGAACAATAAGTCGCAACGGTCCTCCATGTTTCGGCTCTAAATCTTCGCCATTAAATTTATAGGCTAATAACACGTCTTCTCGTAAAAAATCTTTCAATGGAAGAGAGGTTGTATATCCTCCGTCGCACAGTATTGTAGCATATTTAGCAGTATCTTTTAGCATAGCCATTTCAGCGATTGCCGTAAATTGCACTCCACTCCATGTATTATCTAGTTTACTCCATCCAGTAACGCAGTGAAAGTCTGACACTGATTCAATTTCAGGTAATTCACGAAACTCATTCCATTTTAACGTGAATGGTTTCTCAACTAAACCTGCAACTTCGAACATCCATGTATTAGGATCAAATGAAGGAATTTCTCCTACATGAAGGACGCGTAACTCATCGGTCTCAATCTGTCCTGGAGGAAGTCTACTTTTAGATAGGGTTTGGTTTTCCTGATCTAGTTTCTTTGTTTTCTCATTTGGTTGTTCACCTTTGAATATATTAGTTACAATACCTAAGTAAGTTGACACAATAACTGCTCCTAAAGCACTTACCGATCCAAATAGGTAAGCAAGAAATTTTCGTCTACTTTTTCGTGCCATGTTATGTAAACCTTGTATAATGGATATTTATCCTTTTTTAAGTATTTAGCTGGCTAGATTGAAGGGAAAAATACCTGGAAGAAAATATACCTGAACCTCTTCATCTTTATTAAGTACTATTTTATTTGGTGGAATCCTGATAAAACCACTTGTTGAAGTAAGGAGTCGATTTAAAGAGGAATCACCCAATATTGGTTTCACTGAATACTTTCTTGATTGCTTAGTTATCTTAACGAAGCGTATTCTCTCGAAAGAGGTGAATGTCTTTATATCCATTTTCTTTGACATGGATGCTGTGATTGTAGGATAGGAACTGGCTAATGGGAGTCCTCGCATCTTTTGGATAACAGGAACCAGTAGCATATGATAGCCTACTAATGTAGATTGAACATGACCAGGGAGGTTCACGATAGCTTTACCATGTACGATACCTAAACTGGTAACTCTTCCAGGCTGCACTTTAATACCATGAATCGTTCTTGTTGGTGTAAGAGCGTTAATGGCTTCCCAGACATAATCGTATTTCCCAACAGAGCTTCCACCTATTATTGCGATAGCATCAACATTGTCGAGGGCTTGATCAAGTTTTTCCCTGATGATATTCACATCATCAATCACTACGCCAAAATTTTTTGAGATTCCACCATCTTCACATACTAATGTAGAAATCATTGGTCCTAAACTGGTAACTTTCTTTATTGTTGAATTCGCTCTTTTATTGGTAAGTTCGCTTCCCGTAGTAACTATTGCAATAATAGGTTTTTTGAAAACTTTCACTTTCCAATAATTAAGATCCATAAGCAGTTTTATGTCTTGAGCTCGCAAGATGTGTCCTTTTTTAAAAAGTATCTCTCCTTTCTTGTAATCATGACCAGAACGAGTGAGGTTCTGATAAGACTGCACAGTTTGTCGTATCTTGATAAACCCATTTTTCTCCGGAATCATTTCAAGAGGTACTATCGTATTAGCACCCTCAACTAATTTCGAGCCTGTAGAAATATATGCTGTTTCTCCAGATCTAATTCGCAGTTTAGATGAATTCTTAAATGATATTATTTTTAGTGTAATAGGGTTTCGGGGAGACGCTTTAGAAATATCTTTGGATCTTACTGCATATCCGTCAAAATGGGAAACATTAAAAGAAGGAAGATTTGAGGGTGATTGTAGATTCTCAGGTAATACTCTATTATATGCTTGATTAACTGGTATTACTTCACATCCAAGTTTAACTGTTAAAAATTTCTTTATAATGGTGTGTACTTTC
>CAZAXO010000211.1:0-3967 GCA_964489085.1 uncultured Candidatus Bathyarchaeia archaeon | reverse complement strand
GTCCAAATTACTGTAACACCTTGATCACAAAGATTTCTAGTAAAACTTCGTAATGCAATTGCGGTTTGTGGATCTAATCCAGCTGTAACTTCATCTAAAAAGAGAATTTTTGGACTATGAAGAAGTGCAGTGCATACGAGAGCTTTTTTCATCCATCCTGTTGAGAGCTCACGAATTAATCTTTTTGACTTCTCTTCAAATTCAAATAATTCAAGTAATTCTTTTATTTTTGCTTCTGCTTCTCTCTTAGGAAGATCATATAATTTAGCTATAAATTTCAAATTCTCCTCGATTGTTAGATCTCTATATATGAGTACTCCTTCAGAAACTACGCCAATTCTTCGTCTAACTTCAGCGGCGTGCTTAACAATGTCATATCCTGCAACAATCGCAGTTCCTCGTGTTGGCTTAAGTAAAGTACAAAGCATACGTACAGCTGTAGTTTTTCCAGCTCCATTCGGACCAAGAAGGCCAAATAATTCTCCAGTTTTTATTTCTAAATTCAGATTGTCAACTGCAGTAAATTTACCAAACTTTTTTGTTAAATTTTTTGTTGTAATAGCATTTTCAGTCAATGATTATTCGCCTTTTTATTGAGACTTAATTCACATAGCTAGCTTGTAAAGGAATATATTAATTTACTACTATAAAGTTGTAGTAGTGTTTTACTCTGTTTTTTATTCAATCTGCCTTGATCCTAATATAAATACTATTCCAACAATAAAGGCGACAGTAAATATTGAAAAATAATAGGTGCTGGTTTTATCGATTAGAAATCCAAAAAGAACAGGTATTAAAAGGGATCCAATGTTACCGAAAGAGGAAACAAGTCCCACAACACTACCCACGTTTGGAGAAAGAGTCTCATGCTCCGTTGGAATTTCTAAGATAATTGTTAGAACACCTATGATCGCAAATCCAGCAAAGAAAATGCAATGGAGTAGAAGAGGAAAAGGAGAATAATTGATTCCTATAATAGCTGTTACACTTATTAATCCTAACAAAGCAATGATTGTTCGTTTTTTTCCATATTTATCTAGAATACCTCCAAAAAAGGGTCCTGCAAGAAAGAAGCCTAAAGGAAGGAAAGATGAATATGCTTTATCTAACGCCTTTATTTCTAAAATTTTAGGTAACCAAGTCGCAAGAGTGTCATAACTTCCCATTGAGGCTATAACTAGTAAAAGTAGCATCCATATATACCTCTCATTAATTATCACTTTAAATTTTCGAATATTGCTATGTGAAAGCGATCTTTCATAGCTTTTAGCACAGCACCACCATAATATACTTAATGCTACTGCTATGCCACTATAAATTACAAGAATAGCTCTCCAATTTAGTATCTCTAGTAAATAAGGTGTTAAACCAAGTGCAGCAGCATTTCCTGCTGCAAAACCTGAAATATAAACACCTGTCGAGAGCCCAAGAGTTTTAGGGTGCCACTCCTTTATTAAAATAGGCAAACAAGGAAGCACAACAGCTAATCCAATTCCTAAAATAAATTGACTCATCAATAATGTACTATACGAATTTGAAATTGCACGTATTATTGCAGAAATAGCTGAAATAGGTAGCGCAATTCTAAGAGCATTTAAGTAACCAATTCTATCTCCAATAATTCCCCAAGGTATCCTGAAAAAAATGAGACTTATCATTGAAACAGAAAATATTAAACCATACTCTGTGTAAGATAAGTTCATTTCTGTCATTATTATGGTGGACATTGGCGCTGTAGCAAAAAGCAGTAAATGTAAAACAAAAGCTATTGTAAATGAGAAAGAAAGCATTACCCAACTATATTTTATCTGCAGCGAATCAACTCCTTATTTACTCTAAAAAATTAATGTATTCAAAATACTGTAAATAATTAAGTTTTTTCTTCTCTATGAAAAAAATTAATTAATAATTATCTATTTAGTTAGCGTACTTTACTTGGTATTCAGATATTTCTCAGTATTTTTATCAAACATTTTCTTGCATCCTGGGACACTGAAGTAATATATTGTTCCTTTATACTCACTCTTCAGTTTCGCAATTTTTTCATCAACAACCATTTTACAAATGGAATCTAAAACCATTATACTTCCATTTTCTTTGTATTTTAGCAGGTAGTTTGTACTTTTTTACCATTAGGGATAAGGATATTATTGTTATGGAGCTCATAGCCATTACTAATCCTGCCAATTCCGGTTTAAATGCGATCCCCAACAAAACATAAAATATTTCTGCAGCAACAGGAATTAATGCGGTATTATAGGCAAAAGTCTAGAACAAGTTTTAGCTAGCTGACGCGATTTGTAAGTCATTCCTAAAATTTTAAGATCGACTCTTTTTCTATTTTTTTCCGTCATATAAGCTTCATTACTATTTTTCATAATTATTTTTTAAATATATCATTTAATATTTTTTAGATCATAGTTATCACGTTGATTAACTTAATAAAATAGAAACTCGTCACATAAAAGATACCTGATATGAGAAAGAGTTGATATTATAACCTTTACGGTGAATTAATAAAAAGAGGAGCTTTTTCAACTGTAAATTTAGATAAAAATCTCCTTAGAATTTCACTACGAGTATCACTCATATGGTTTGCTTCTGACTCAAAAATACCATATACCTCAAATTTACCTTCACTTTGATAGAGATCCACTTCTTTTATTTTAACATTGTTTTCTTTCATAGCTTCTTTCATACAATGTATTGCTTTTTGAGGGTCCTTCTCTACATATGCAACTACTTGATCTATAATTTTATTTCTATAAACTAGGATAGGGGAGTTTGCGAGTGTTGAGTTGGGTATGAGAAGCTCTCTTCCAGTCTGGATACTGGGTAATCGACTTCCTTCTCCTACTTCAACTAGGGTTGTTCTGAATAAACCAACATTTAAAATGTCTCCTTTTATCGTATTTACTGTTAGGACTTTAATTCGAGTACCTGTTTTTATCTTTTTTACTCTACGAAGTATAAAACCACCGAGTAATGATGAAAGATAATCTCTTGAAACCCAAGAAATTCCCATGGCGCTTGCGAATATACTAAGATAGGCGATTATCGTATCCAATTTAAGTCCCCAATATTATTTTTTCTTGTATCGACTTCTCCATCTATTATCAGTAGAAATGTGCTACATATATACAGATATGATCGATTAACAAATACTCCTAAAAAACCTAAATAACAAAAATAGGAAATAACAAGAAATATATGAAAAAAAATGATAGTAGTGGAGATACACTTATATGTCGAGGATATTAAGCTAACGCCTTTTTCAGGATATATGTCATATCATACACTGGTAAATCTATTTTAGCTTTTTCTCTACCTTCTCGAAGATTTCTTATGCAGAAGGGGCAAGGACTGATAACAACATCGGCTCCTGTTTCTTCTGCTTCTTTCATTCTTTCAGCTGCCATGTCTGCACCTAATTCTTTATCGACTGCGATCATACCTCCACCGCCTCCACAGCATCGAGCTAAATTACGGTTAAAGTGCATTTCCTTTAATTCTATGCCGGGTATAGCTTTAAGAAGCTCACGTGGCGCATCATAGATCCCAGCTCCTCTACCAAGATGGCATGGATCGTGGTATGTAACTTTGAGATTTACTGGTTTAAATTTTATTTTCTTTTCTTTCGATAGTTCAGCGATATATTCAAGGGTATGCTTCACATTTATTTGGTGTCCCAGCTTCGGATAATCTTCTTTAAATGCTTTATAACATCCTGCACAAGAGGTAACTATCGTTTTTACTCCTTTCTTTTTAAATAAGTCTACTTGTCTTTGTGCAAGTTTTTTCGCTTCTTCTTTCTGTCCAGTTCTTAAGAGAGTTGAGGCGCAGCATCCCTCTTCCTCGCCTATCATTGTAAAATTAATATGAGCTGCTTGTAAAAGCTTAATCGTGTCATGAAGTATTTCGGGGACTCGATAGCTAGCAGTGCATCCGGCGAAATAGAGGACCTCAG
>CAZAXO010000210.1:0-3992 GCA_964489085.1 uncultured Candidatus Bathyarchaeia archaeon | reverse complement strand
CAGTTAACTAACTCCAAAGAAAAACATATTTAACTAAGGAATGAATTGATATCGAAAGGTGTGCAATACAGAATGCTAAACATTTCTAATGAAGCTCTCCAACTTCCTTTTCTTTCCGAAGATTCTCCTTTTGGAGGCATAATTTCTATGCTTATGTATCTCTCATTTATACTCTTTATCTTCTTTGGTCAAAAGATTCAATTGAGGATAATGTTATATGAAATAGATGGAGTAGTAAGGAAACTCGACTTCATGAGAAGAGAATCAAAATCGTTATCCATAAAAACTATCCGCGAAGTAGGCAAACCTAAAGAGGATCCGGAACCTCTAATAAACACACTCTTAGAGCAATTCATGATAAGTCCTGTCGATATGGACCCAGCTGGGATCGTTGGAAAATTAGAGCATATAATGGATGTAAGAGAAGAGAAATTTAAAGATGACGTCAAATTAATAGCACCTGAGGCTGAAAAAGCACAATTGAATAATCTGGAAAATTTAGTAGAAGCTTCATGGGCATTGAATACGATTTATCGTATTATAAGACATTTTTATTTACTAGGCAAAAAGACATCTAGTTTCTATGTGATTCTTCAACTCCAAATGATACTACCAATAATAATGCAAGAAGCTGAAGCAATGGTAGATGCAGCAAAAGCTTTTGCTGAAGGCCAACCAATTGGCGATGGAATTGGACCATATGTCATTTCAAAACTTATGTCGAGTAAGCGTAAAAGAAAAATGGAAAAAGATATGGTTGCAGCAGAAATCGAGATAGAAGGCCGAAAAGCAATTTTATTAAAGGCGGAAGGTCCTGGAGGTAATGTGGGTAAACCCGGAGAAGCGATTAGACGTGTCATAAAAAAACATAAGAATGCTGTTTCTATGGTTGTAATGATCGATGCAGCCCTTAGATTTGAAGGAGAAAAAAGTGGTGGCGTCAGTGAAGGATTTGGAGCTGCGATAGGAGGGATAGGAACCGAACGATATAAAATAGAGGAAGAAGTGAAAAACTATAAAATTCCACTATACGCCATTATTATCAAAGAGAGCATTCAAGAAGCAATAACCCCTATGAGAAAAGAAATCACCGAGGCTATTCCTGAAGTTATAAAAAGGATTACTACACTAATTAAAAGAAGATCCAAAAAGGGAGACATAATAATTATAGCAGGAATCGGAAATACTATTGGGATAGGACAATAGTAAATGGGTGCAGA
Organism: uncultured Candidatus Bathyarchaeia archaeon; assembly: GCA_964489085.1. Taxonomy (GTDB): domain Archaea; phylum Thermoproteota; class Bathyarchaeia; order 40CM-2-53-6; family DTGE01; genus CAZAXO01. Next base: position 2,772 of record CAZAXO010000210.1, on the reverse strand, counting down.
ATATGAAAAAAAATACGAATAAGTATTATATTTATGCTATAACAGCATTCAGCATTGTAATACTTGTTTATTCTATCTGGATATTGCAATCAGCTTTGCAAGGAGTAGTACAAGGGACAAGTAGTAATTTTATTTGGGAATTAATAATCGGATTAATAGGGATTGGTTTAGCTTTGTCAACTCTCATGAGAGTAAGAGGAAAAATCCTTATTTCACAAAGTGAAAGAAAAATTGTAACCGTTGTTGAATGTCCTTCCTGCAACATTAAAAAAATTAATAAATTTCAAAAAGGCGACTATATTACAAAAAAAGTTGATAAATGCTCTAAATGTGAAAATAATCAAGTAATAACTGCTATCTACATGGAAAAACCAGAAAAAAAATAAGCAAAAATATTTTACTTCATAGATATAATAACATTTGATGTTTCTTATTGAGTGAGAATTTTACATCCATTATCCGTTATGAGAATAGTATGCTCCGCTTGAGCTACAGGAGCTCCCATCTTCTCTATAAGAATAGGATATACTATTAGACAGCCATTCCTCAGCAGTTCTTGGAAAGCTGTAGTTAAAGTAGAAAGTTCCATTTCATGTCTAAGCCATCTAAAGGAAAAAGGTAATGTATAAAATTTAGCTCGAATAATACTAATTAGCTCCTTCGCTTGTTTAGTAATCAATTTTTTTTCTTTATGAAGTCTGTAAATTGCACCTTGATCAGCTTCAACAACAGACCCTGCACCATTAGATGTAGTAAGGAAAGGTTCAACAGCATAAACTTCACCCTTACGTATGCGAGCACCATTGAATGTTGATACGTTAGGTATCGACTTCCCACTATGTAATACAAAACGTTCTAATTTATGCCCCATCAAATTTTTTATTGGTTGATATCCCCAACCTTTTATTGTATCCTCTATTTTACGTCCTATCTCACTAACTTTTACTCCTGGTTGTAATGATTTTACAGCCATAGCTAAAGCATCTTCAATCGCTTGAACCATAACAGAATAATCAGATGATAATGAAATACTAACAGCAGTATCTGCTATGTACCCATTAACATGCACCCCAAAATCTACTTTAACTAATCCTTCAGTAGGAATTGTTAATGTATCATCAGGATTAGATGTATAGTGAGCAGCAATCTCATTAATCCCTACATTACAAGGGAATGCAGGTGAACCCCCCAATCGTTTTATCTCATGTTCAATCTCTTCACATATTTCAAGCACAGACTTACCGGAATATACGACATCATGTAAAGTACAACGAATTTTAGCTGCAATTTTTCCAGCCTCTAAAAGATCTTCTTCTAGATCACCCATTTTCTTAAAACTTCCATCAGTGATTTACCCAAACATCCCTCATATCTGCAATATATTTCAAATATTCTCCTCCTTTGAGAAAGAAGGTGTCAACTACATCTTTAGCCTTCTCCCTTCGTTTCTGATGCTCTTCTAAAAAAGTTACAACTTTCTCGGCTACTACACGTTTATGCTCACCACATAAAAGTTCACCACGTTTACATCGCTCTTCAATATCTCTTAACTTGCTATCATTTGATTCAAATAGAAAATAATCATACTGAAAAACGCTACAAATGGAAGGGTCTCCACCTAATTTTTTCTGCTCTTCTATAGTTGCTCTTCCTCCAGTAAAAGCATTCATTACCTTTTTAGCTCCCATTTGAGGGGGATCTACTAAAAAGATGCAAGTCTCTGGGATGGAGGAGGACATCTTACCACCTTTCCCAAGACCAGGAAGAAAACGCGAGTGAATCTGAGTTGGTTTAAACAATCCTAGTTTTGGCGCCACATCTCTTGCTATTCTCCAATAAGGATCTTGATCAATTGCAGCAGGTATTAGAGAGGATACATTCTCACTAGTGAATAAAGACTCTAAAAAGCATGGTGCTGCTTGTATCGCTGGAAAAAATTGAATCCCTATATTTGAACTATCAGTAAATCCAAAAACTGCTTTTGCAGTTGATCCAGTAACGTGCTTAGCTATTCTCAGAGCAACATTATACATAACTTCAGCATTATGCATATCTGATATCAATACTGTATTCTTTTCATCGAATCCAACAGCGATAACATCTAACGCATTCTCATAAGCTAAGCGATAGGCATCTTTATGCTTTAAAGGAGAATTTAAGAGAAATTTTTCGTCATCAGTAAGCTGGAAGTAAAGTTTTACATGAAATTTTTCTTGAAGCCACTTAGTGAATAGCCATGGAACAATATGACCAATATGAGTATCCCCGGAAGGTCCTCGACCAGTATATAATATGAAACGAAATCCACGATTGTATCGATTTAATAATTCATCAAGATCCCGATGTGAAAAAAATACTTTCCTTTTCAAGTGAAAATGAAGATCACCAGTATGCTTTCTTATTTTATTTAAAATATCCGCTGTTATCATTTGAGTACCAAATTGTTCAACAAGTTTTGAATAGTCTATTTCTCCAGCCACTTTCCATGGTGTGACTATCATTTCCTCACGTTCATTCTCAACCATTCTTTGATATATCCTCCCAATTTTTCAAGATACTTGTATTAAGTAGATGCATTTTTTAAGGAAGAAATATAAGCTAATCGTATATAAACTTCCAATCTCGCTTACATTCAGAGGATGGAGATCATGAAGTTACGTGAACAAGAAGCGAAAGTAATAAAGGTATTATCTAAAATCAATATTCCAACTACCCTAGAAGAAATTAGAGAAAAGACAGGACTAGAAAGCGCGGCTATAATGAGAGCAGCAC
>CAZAXO010000209.1:0-4008 GCA_964489085.1 uncultured Candidatus Bathyarchaeia archaeon | reverse complement strand
ATGTTATACTATGCACTCTTAAATATTAAGCTAGCTTTGTAAAAAATAGGTATGGCCATTAACTATTATCGAAATTTTAAAGAACTGACTTTTAGTTAATAATAGAAGATCATTTTGAATAATCATGTTTATTTTCTACTTTCTTGTTAAGTATATGTTTGATTACGATTCATGGTGGAATAATAGTTGAAAGCTTTTCTGGCACTGGAGGATGGAACTATTATTGATGGTAAAGGATTCGGAGTTGAAAAGATTGTTGAGGGTGAATTAATATTTAATACATCGTTAACTGGGTATGTTGAAGCTTTAACAGATCCTTCTTATGCAGGTCAAATACTTATGATGACGTATCCTCTTATTGGTAATTATGGTGTAACAAAAGAATATTATGAAAATGACAGAATCAATGCTGAAGGACTCGTAATTAAAGATCTCTGTAAAAAACACAGTAACTGGAATGCTGAAAAAAGTCTAGATGAATTTCTCATCGAATTTGACATTCCAGGAATAGAAGGAGTAGATACAAGGATGCTTACAAGAAAAGTGAGGAATTATGGAACAATGAAAGCAGTTCTAGCAGTATTCAATGATAACAAAAGATTGAACAAAAGAGAACTTTTACAGATGGTTAAAAATCAACCTCATATAACCGAAATTGATCTGATTGAAAAAGTTTGTGTCAAGGATGTAACTCGTTATGATGTTGGCGGAAAATACGAGGTTGTTCTATTGGATTGCGGCGCTAAAAGAAGTATCTTTAAGCATCTTATGAAAAGAGGTTTAAATCTGAATATAGTACCGTTTAATTATCCAACAGATAAAATTCTAGAATTAAATCCAGATGCGTTATTCATATCGAACGGTCCAGGTGACCCGATTAGAGCAACGAAAACTATTGAGACGATTAAAGAACTTGCTGGAAAAGTTATTATAGCGGGTATTTGTTTCGGACATCAGCTAACTTGTCTTGCTTTAGGATGCAAAACATACAAAATGAAATTCGGACACCATGGAACAAATCAACCTGTAAAAGACTTCGAAACAGGAAGAGTATTTATTTCAAGTCAAAACCATTGTTTCGCTGTCGACGAAAAATCACTAACAAAAACAGGTTTAGAGGTAACACAAATTAACCTCAACGATCAAACTATTGAAGGAGTTAAACATAGAGAACTCCCCATTATTTGTGTTCAATACCATCCTGAAGCTGGCCCTGGACCGCATGATACCCATTTTTTCTTTGAAGAATTTTTTAAGATGATAGAGGGATAGCATTGCCAAAGAGGGAAGACCTGAAAAAAATTATGATAATAGGATCCGGTCCCATAATAATTGGTCAAGCTGCTGAATTTGATTATTCAGGTAGTCAAGCATGTAAAGCATTAAAAGAAGAAGGATATCAAGTCATACTCGTAAACTCAAATCCCGCGACCATAATGACCGATCTAAATATGGCTGATAGAACCTATATTGAACCTCTCGTACCTGATATATTAGAGAAAATAATAAAAAAGGAAAAACCCGATGCCTTACTACCTACCCTGGGTGGACAGACTGGGTTAAACCTCGCCGTCGATTTGCATGATAATGATGTTTTAGACGATAATAATGTGGAACTTATAGGAGCAAAAGTCGATGCTATAAAGAAGGCTGAAGATAGAGAACTTTTCCAGAAATCAATGGGTAAAATAGGAATTTCAGTTCCAAAAAGTTATGCGGTTAACTCCATAGATGAAGCGATTGCCTCCTCCAACAAGATTGGGTTTCCAGTCGTTATCAGACCCGCTTTCACGCTTGGAGGAACAGGAGGTGGAATAGCTTATAATAAAATGGAAATGAGAAATTTCGTTAATAGAGGATTTCAGGAGAGTAAAATCCATCAAGTACTAATTGAAGAGAATGTTATTGGCTGGAAAGAATATGAATTAGAAGTTATGAGAGACTTATCCGATAATGTTGTAATTATCTGTTCAATAGAGAATATGGATCCGATGGGAATTCATACAGGAGATAGTATTACTGTAGCTCCCGCTCAAACCTTATCCGATATTGAGTACCAGCGGTTAAGGGATGCTTCAATAAATATAATTAGAGAAATAGGTGTTGAAACAGGTGGCTCTAATATCCAATTTGCTGTGAATCCAGATAATGGAAGAATTGTATCGATCGAGATGAATCCACGAGTTTCACGTTCCTCTGCACTTGCGGCAAAAGCAACAGGATTCCCAATAGCGAAAATCGCAGCAAAACTCGCAATAGGATATACACTCGATGAAATTCCTAATGATATCACCAGGGAAACATTTGCAGCATTTGAACCGACCATTGATTATATAGTTGTCAAGGTTCCCCGATTCAACTTCGACAAATTTCCAATGGCAGATGCAATATTAACGACTCAAATGAAATCTGTGGGTGAAGTTATGTCTATAGGAAGAACTTTTGAAGAAGCTCTACAGAAAGCATTACGATCTTTAGAAATCGATCGTTTTGGACTTTATAATGAAAAACATATTAGTTTTACTCCTAATGAAGTGATTGCTAAGTTACAAAAACCCTATCATGATAGAATATTTTTTATTAAATATGCGTTAACAAATGATTTTACGGTTGACAAAATTGCAGAAATTACACATATCGATCCTTGGTTTATTGAAAAAATTAAGAATATTGCTATCTTAGAAGATGAGCTCAAACGATATACTATTAAAACAATTCCAAAAGAACTATTAAAAGAGGTAAAGAAACATGGATTCTCTGATACGCAGATAGCTTATATTTTGAATACCACAGAAAAGAATGTGAAAAATCTACGACGAAAAATGGTATTATCTCCTGTCTATAAAATGGTTGACACTTGCGCTGCTGAGTTTGAAGCTAAAACTCCCTATTTCTACTCTTGTTATGATACTGAAAATGAGGCTAAAAGAAACTCTAAACGGAAAGCAGTTATTATTGGATCTGGACCAAATAGGATAGGACAAGGAATAGAATTCGATTATTGCTGTGTTCAAGGAGTTTTTTCTCTTAAAGAAGAGAACTATGAAACGATTATGGTGAATTGTAATCCTGAAACTGTTTCAACGGACTATGATACCTCAGATAAATTATATTTTGAGCCTATTACCTATGAAGATGTATTGAGTATAATTGAAAACGAAATTCCTGATGGAATTATTCTACAGCTGGGGGGACAAACACCACTTAATCTCTCGAAACAACTTCAAAAGGAGAATGTAGTGATTTTTGGTACCTCATCTGATGCGATTGACCTCGCCGAAGATAGAAGACGATTCGCTGAACTTCTTTCAAAGTTGAATATTCCCCAACCTGATAATGGTATTGCTTTTAATCCCAAGGAAGCTGGAAAGATCGCAAAACGACTAGGCTTCCCAGTATTAATTAGGCCTTCATATGTTCTCGGAGGAAGAGGAATGGAGATTGTATATACTAAGAAAGAACTTAAAAAATTTGTTACAAAGGCTACTAACATTTCCCCGAAAAAGCCAATTCTCGTTGATAAGTTTCTTGAAGATGCTGTTGAAGTCGAAGTTGATGCTCTTAGCGATGGAAAAGACGTATTTATTGGAGCTATTATGGAACATATAGAAGAGGCTGGTATTCACTCAGGTGACTCAGCATGCATATTACCTCCCATCAGTCTTAACAGGAAAACATTAGAAAAAGTGAAAGAGTACACTAGACTCATTGCGATATCATTAGGCGTGACCGGTTTAATTAATATCCAATTCGCTGTACGAGATGATATAGTATATGTCCTTGAAGCGAATCCAAGGTCATCGAGAACTATTCCTTTCGTAAGTAAAGCAACGGGTATACCTCTGGCAAAAATTGCTGTTAAACTAATGATTGGAAAAAGTCTTAAAGAGATTGGAGTAACAGAGAGACTAAAACCTGATCATGTAGCTGTTAAAGAAGCTGTTTTTCCATTTAATAAACTTCAAAATGTTGATCCTATACTTGGTCCAGAAATGAAGTCAACCGGTG
>CAZAXO010000208.1:0-4031 GCA_964489085.1 uncultured Candidatus Bathyarchaeia archaeon | reverse complement strand
CACCCGCGCCTGGTAAATTTCTTTTCCTTTAATAATCCTATATGGAATACTGTATGATGGATCATTACTTAAGTTAATATCCTTAAGATGATTTATGACTTTATCAGCTGTAAAAGAAGTTAATGTTTTCGTAAAGTTTTTAATAATAAGTAGTGTTAATAACAATGTTACAATTTAGTTGATGAATGTTGTTTTTGAATAAAGATAAAATTATTACAGTAGGGTCAGGAATTTTAATAATAGGTGTTGTATGGTTATTATTTTGGTTAACTGCGGCATTTAGTTTATTTCAGGAAGATCCTCGATGGGGTCATAATTTCGCTATTCCAATTCTTTTCATAACAGTTGGATTAGCATACCATTTTCGAAAACTATCTTGTCAGCTTATATCTGTTCTTTCATCTTTCCTTACAGTTCCAATATTTATTGCATTAATATATTGGAATACCGCCACGCTCATTTCCATTTGCTTTTTAATTATTGTTATTCTACTATATATCGCAGAAAGGAATCGAGAAATTGAATTGTTTAATCCACGACCTAGATTAAAAGCTTGGTTGAAGATTCATTTTCTAAATTTCGCATATTTCGGTCTACTACATATGCCTTTGCTGTTCTTCCTTGTAAGATGGATAAATCCTGAATCGTTTTTAAACTATTTACCTATAGAACATGAGCCATCTACAAGTATATTTAATTCCATGATATTTATACTCACACCACTAGCTATGATGGAAAGATACGTTAAAAAAATTGGGCGTTTATCAGTTTCTAAGACAGGTTTTATTTGGGCAATATTAATGATTATAATACCCCTCATTTCAATTGCAGTATTAGGAGAATAATTATCTAACAAGAAATAACTATGAATTAATATATATTGCGAAACCTAGTTGAGTAAACTTCAATGAATGCTATTGTCATCATGGCTAAGAAACCTATTCCAAATAAAGTGAAGACTCGTCTTATTCCTACAGTAACACCTACAACTGCAGCTAAACTATACTATAATTTTCTTTTAGATAAATTTGAACAAGTTAATAAAATAAAAAATGTAAAGCCATTTGTGGCTTATACTCCTCCTAATACGAAAATATTTTTTAAAAAAATAATTCCTAAACGATTTACTCTGATTGAACAAACAGGAGAAAATCTCGGAGAGAGACTAAATAATATATCTAATATGTTATTTCATCAAGGATTTAAAAAAATCATTCTGATGGATAGTGATACTCCTAACCTCCCTTCAGAATATATATATAAGGCCTTACAATATCTGAATCAAGTTGACATAGTTCTAGGTCCCTGCATAGATGGAGGGTACTACTTAATTGGATTACGATACTATTTTCCAGATATATTTAAGGGCATTCCTTGGAGTACATCGAAAGTTATTGAAGCGACAATAAAGAAGATCAATCTACAAGGTGCTACTTTCTCATATCTAAATAAATGGTATGATATTGATACAATTGAAGATCTCATACGCTTGAAACACGATTTAATCTCATCTAATCAGAAAGAATGCTCCTGTAACAATACAAGAAAAATAATTTCGCGAATAAATATCAGCAAAAATCTGATTAATTAGTTAGGTTAAGAGGATATAAAATGTTTTTGTAAATAACACATCTTTTAATAACTTTCCTTCTTTGAGTTTATAATTAAAGGGTTGAAAAGAGATCTATGAAACCTCGAGTAGTAGTTCTTATCCCTGCCCTAAATGAGGAAGAGAGTATTCAACTTGTAATTAGAGATATATCTCGTGATTTCGTTTCTGAAATTATCGTCATTAATAATGGCAGCAGTGACTCTACGAAATACAAAGCAAAAGAAAGTGGAGCCTTAGTTATAGACGCGCCAAAACAAGGTTATGGAAGAGCTTGTTTAACTGGAATACAATATCTTAAAAGCAATCCTCCTTCAATAGTAGTCTTTCTTGATGCAGATTACAGTGATATTGCATCTGCGCTACCATATCTGATTCAACCCATTATTGATGGGAAAGCAGATTTAGTATTAGGTTCCAGGTTACATGGAGCATATGAAGAAGATGCACTATCTAAACATGTATTGTTAGCAAATCGTTTTTTTTCCACCCTGATTAACATCCTCTATCATCTAAAATTAACTGATCTTGGTCCTTTTAGAGCTATTGGTTGGGATACCTTGCAAACTTTAACCATGGTTTCAAAGACTTATGGTTGGAGTTCCGAAATGATTGTTAAAGCAGCTAGGAAGAAATATCGGGTCATAGAGATACCTATTGGATGTCGAAAGAGAATAGGAACATCAAAAATATCAGGAAGTATTAAAGGAAGTATTAAAGCAGCAATTTATATCTTCTATATTATAGTTAAGTTTCGTTTAACATAAAAACATTATCTGGAACACATTTTTTAGAATATACATTATACATATGGTAAACTACAGTAAAGGATTAAGAGGGTGATCAAAGAGTAACAAAACTCCTTCAAGACCTCTCTGAAGATGAGGCTATACATCATGCTATGCTAAAACAACTTCTAGACTCTCCTAAACTGACTCTAAACACGATAAGAGATTCACTAGATATGGGAACAGGATTAATTTTAACCGGTTTATTCTGGATTTATTTACGGTTATTTTCATCATTTCCAAGCATTCATAGGAGATCCGAGATGATCACACAACTTTGCTTATCCTATAATTTTACTTACTATGGGAGTTGCTTATAAAGGAAAAAAGATGTCCACTGATTTGATAACCACTATCTCCGTCTTCCTAATAATCCCCGCTGAGAGTGGAGTAATATCTGGAACTCAAAGTACAACTATTACCTCAGTTCTCCTTGTAATTATATTCCTTTCTTTAGCAGCAGAAAAATGAAGAAAACAAGAACTCCTATTCTTTCAACATAGATGGAGACGATGGTTGAAGAAACATCTACTCACCTTCTCATTTCTATTTTTAATGTACATGCCCTTCATCTACTGGTTCACCCGAGTATTATACGGTGAGCCTACGGAAGTAAATCTTCCATCAGAGATGCCACTTGAGGTAAAACATTTGGGGACAGCAGCTTATAACATATTAGTAATCCCATTTGGTTTAATAGGAATAGCGGAGAGATTTCAGGGAACACTAAGACATAGAGTCAGCACCTCCTAGATTGGTTACTTGTGGTCCATTTTGATAATTATTGAGTCTAATCATATTAGGTATCAGATCTAATGCTTGGTTAGTCTATGGGGGGCCTCTACTTATATCTTTAAGAATTCTGATTCTATCAGTTATTACTTACAAGAAGTAACCTTTTCATTAAATAATTTAGTTATTCTATTCTTTTATGTAGTTAATCATTTTTGAATATATAGAGAAGTGATAATTGTGAATGAAGCGATTTTAGTTACATAATTTAAGATTAAACTTGGTAAGCTAGATAATATTGGAAATCCGATTAATATCCAAATAAGAAAACCATAAACAAATATTCCAATTGAGAATACAAGGTAGTTGTTCCACGTCCAAAATCCAATACCACAGATAGGCATTATCAGCCAGATAAAACCGATAAAACAATAATAAGTATTACCTTGTAATATTGGATGACCATACCGATAGAAAACTATAATACTAAAAACAAATTCGAAAATAAAAGCTGCACCAAATTGAGATGCTCCAGAAATCAAAAATGAATTAATGAATGTAGTTCGTCTTTTTAAAAAGAAAATAATAATCAAGAAAGATATAACTGCACTCATCCATGTAATAGGGAAGATAATATTAAGTTCTACAGTTGGGCCCGATATAAGTTGTTTGAGAACTGTTGGTCCAATCCATGCTCCAGAACCTGTAAAATTAAAAAAAATCCATGTAATCCAAAGAGGAATATAGAGAAGAAAAGGATAGCTTCGGAACATTTTTTTTAGCTGCATAGATCATCGCTTTTAAATATCATTACAATATTGACCGTAACTTTTTAATTAATTGACTATTACCTCTCATTCTCCATAATGATAGTATGATAAGTGAAATGATAGGGATAAACC
>CAZAXO010000207.1:0-4033 GCA_964489085.1 uncultured Candidatus Bathyarchaeia archaeon | reverse complement strand
TCCCAATCCCAGATCCAGACCCAGTAACGACCGCAACTCTACCATTAAACCTCAAAGTAAAATCACTCTTTAAGAATTCTAATTATAGGTATTTATCATTTTTCAAGCTAGCTAAAATGTGGATTGTATGAATTCTATGTTAAGACCACACGTTTTTTCTTTTGGTAAAAAGAAGAACTTGATTCCCCCAGGAGCAACATCAAATTTTCTATCATCAAAGGGTTTACCATGCAAATCTACCGGGATTACGTCTTTCTCTCTAAGTTCAGTATAGGATTTTTCTATATCATCAACACGAAAAGCTATTGTTGATACAGCACCTTCCCCCATCTCCTCCAGGAGTTTTAACCGAGGGCCTTCTTTCGGTTCAATTAACTGAAGATAATAATCCGCAATTTGTAAATGAACATATTTTACCTTGAATCCTGGAGTATCTATTGAATATATTTTACTAAAAGGACCATTTTTAGGTTTTCTCCACCCTAATACATCTGAGTAAAATTGTATTGCTTTTTCAATATTTTTTACTACTACTGCAAAATGATTAAGTTTCATCTTTACTTCTTCCAATCTATCCTCTCTAAAATAAGTTTGTAGAGAGTGATAAACTTTTTAAAAATAGAAAGATAAAATGATCTCATTTTATAGTTAGTGATAATTATTTTTGAAGATTCAATCTTCCTTTACAACATCGTAAGTTAATTCGAGATCTTATTAGAGGAGGAAATATTATGGGTTAATAAAGTTATTTTACGAATCTTTCTTTAAAAGGCGCATATGTTAACTAGTTATTTAATGATAGAATAAATGAGATTATTTTAAAAATTTATATAATATTTCCTCCTTTTTCATTAATTGATGAAATATGAAATTTGAACATGTTGCCTTAAAAGTCTCAGATTTTCAAAGATCAACTGATTTCTACAATAAATATTTTGGATTCGAACAAGTCGATTCATGGGAAGGACCACCTGAAGGTAAAGAGATTCATTTAAAATCCGGTGATATGCGCCTTGAACTCTTTCTAGTTAAAGATTCAGCGAAAGAACCAGATTTAGGAATGGTCGGAAAAAATGATCGAGGGTTATGCCATCTCTGTCTTAATACAGATAATATAAATGACTTTTACAAGAAAATGAAAGATGATGGAATTCCTATGACATTAGATTTAACCTCTTTCACCTTGGATAGTGGAAAAAAAGGGAAATGTTTCTTCTTTAAAGATCCAGATGATACCATAATAGAAATTATTGAATGGATACAATAATTTGTAATTCAAAAGTTCTTTTTTTGTCATCAACTACTTTATGAGTAGGTAATTTTTAAAGTAGGTTAGGAATGATTCACCTGAACTTCTCCTAAAGATGTATACATTCAAAGCTGATCATAGTAAGCTCGAGATATGAGGAGAATTTATTGAGGTTAGGCGCTATTGATATTGTATGGTTACATCTTCCTCCAAAACAAAGATTTCAACGTATTGCTGATCTTGGATTTGAAGGAGTTCAATTATGGTTTACCTCCCAAGAACTAGGATTTGAAATTCCAATCTCATGGAATCCTAAACCTTACCAAATAAATCCTATATCAAAGAAGAAAGTTATGAAAATTTTATATGATGTAGGATTAGAAATATCTGCTCTTGGGCCACAAATAATTCTCGGGGAAGAACCTCAGGTGAGAGGACAAGCAGGAATACCATTTTCATCACCTGAACGAAGAAAAGAACGAATTTCCAATATCAAAGCATATATAGATTTTGCAGCTGAAATCGATGTCAAGACGATTATCATGTTTTCAGGGGGTGATCCCACAAAGAAAGAAGAACAATGGGGCTCGTTTATCGAGTTAACTCAAGAAATTGTCGATTATGCGGAGAAGGTTGATATCCTCTTAGCGATAGAGAATATGGTTCAATTATTAGTCGACGATGATGACACGCTTGTGAAGTTAATTAATGAAATAGGATCAAAGAATCTACGTATCAATTTTGATCCAAAAAATCTTAATATAACTCCTCCTGGAGGAAGAAATATACCTGATGCAACACGACGATTACGCGGCTTAATCGCTCATGCACATATAGGAGATTCAGTATATGGAGGAGGAGAATTCGGTAAAAGCCCAAAAGGATTCGTCCTTCCTCCTTTAGGTGAAGGAGAGGTACCCATAGAAAAATGTTTACAGGCACTTCGAGATATACAGTATAATAAATGGATAGTATTCGAACATCTCGATCCCTCCCCATATGAGAGAGAAAGAATAGTCTATGAAGGGAAAAAACTAGTTGAAACTATAGTGAACACTTTTTGATATTATTCATATTAATTATAAATTTACTTGAGAAAACCAATAGAAACCCATCTAAGCTAGCTAGCATAGGGCAGATCGCTGGCTACACATGGAGCGGCGACGTCCGCACCATCAGCTGGGCGAATGTGATGATCAGCGACGCAGCAGGTGACTTAGTCCTACAGCTTCGACGGTGAATACGAGATGTTCGCACCCGCAGGAGACGACTACCTCTTCACCATTGAGGAGTGGCCAGGCGCAGCTAGCTAATACCGTATGTTGCACATATACATCTTTAAGATATTACGGGAAAAGATGGAGCCTATCAAATAACGGCATTAGGGGAGGGAGGTATTAATTGGAAAAAATTTTTGATATTATCTCTAAATCCGGATATAAAGGTCCTTTCATAGCTGAGGTGGAACTTGTAGAGGCAAATAGAATAAACTGTTATAACTGATGCTCTTGTTGATGAAGCGCAGAAAAAGTCCTATGATTTTTTAAGACAATTTAATATAGACTAATTTAATATTCAACTCACTGATTCACTAATTATCTATTTGAAGATGATGGTAGATTTTCTGGTACAATATAGGTAACTAGATAGCAATATTATCTGTTAATTAATTCATGGACCTGTATAATTCGTTAATTGAGAATCCATAATATATATAACTTTATTAGGGTACCTTAGTTGTAGGATGGTTTAATATTTGGCAGCTATATTGGAGGAATTTTTCAGTATCAAAGATAAAATCGCTGTGGTCTGTGGAGGAGGAAGTGGCATGGGAAGAGCAATCTGCAAGGGATTTGGTGAAGCTGAAGCTAAAGTTGTTATCTTTGATATTAATGATACAAAAGATGTTGTTGAAGAAGTAAAAGAAACAGGAGCGGAAGCGATAGGTTTCATTGTAGATGTAACTGATAGGGTTTCAATTGAAGAAGCTAAAGAGGAAACTCTGAAAAGATTTAGAAGAATAGACATCTTAGTTAATACTGCTGGAATAAGTCCCTTTGCAGATGCGGAAAAAGAGACATTAGAACAATTTCAGAAAGTCATTGATATCAATTTAACTGGTACCTTTAATATGTGTACTATTATTGGAAAACAGATGATAAAGCAGCGATCAGGTAAGATAGTGAACTTTGGTTCAATTGATGGACTCACCGTTTTTCCTGGTATTATATCGTATAATACATCAAAAGCGGGGGTGCATCATTTAACAAGGTCTTTTGCGGTTGAATGGATAAAATATGGTGTCAACGTAAATGCTGTTGCACCAGGATTCTTTAATACTCCCATGAATACGGAAATTTTAAAAAAGAAAGAATGGGTGCACGAATACTTGAAGCATTATTCTCCTTTAGGTAGAATATGTGAACCAAGGGAAATCGTTGGAACGATCCTCTTCTTATGTTCCAAAGCATCTGATGCTTATGTGGGTACAGTAATGGATGTTAATGGTGGATCAGCAATAATCGGTGGCTGGCAAGAATAAATATGTAAATATAATATTTGCTTATCAAACTCTCTTTTTATGATACTAGTTTAGATAGTTAGTTTTTTTTACAATACTAGTTTAGATAGCTAGTTTTCGGTCTGCTTCTTTCACGATTTCTAGCATGTTTTGCTGGGTGTCTATGGGGAGTGGTGATGGGTGATGTTTTTCGAGTAGTTTGAGTTTGTCTCGTATGTTGGTGAGCATGGTTTTCTTGTCTTTGCTCCAGTTTGCGTAGGTGC
>CAZAXO010000206.1:0-4037 GCA_964489085.1 uncultured Candidatus Bathyarchaeia archaeon | reverse complement strand
ATTGAGTTGTGTTCCTAGAGTCCAGAATAACATTTGAAATCCTTCAACGGAAAACCAAGAAGCCCCTAATCCAATCCATGTAGCGAGATTAAACCACATAATTCCACTAGAGATAAATCCAAGCAAAGGATGGACAACTCTACTTACCCAGATATAGTCTCCACCTGTACGAGGCATTGAAGCAGCCATTAAAGAATAGACTAGAGCTACAAATAGTCCTATAACAAATGCGATTATTGTTGAATAGACCATGTGTACACCAGGGAATAAAGCTGGGCCATAAGTAATATATAGAAAAGCGAAGCCGACTCCCATGAAACCTACATTGACCATTAAAGCATCAGACGCTGATACTGTTCTTACAAGTCCTGTAGCTTTCCTTGCGAAATACGAACCTTCCGACAAAATTATTCGATCAATATATATAGATTTTTTTACATTTAAAACTTTCCTTAGGAAAATCTAATAGTTAAAGATTCCTAACGTATATACAGTTATAATAATTATTTCTTAATATTATCTTACGATTTCTTCTACTTCCCGGTACCACGGCTTCGAAGTTCCACTTTTATCTCTCTTTAACCATTTCTTTGATTTGGGTGTTTCATTAATCATCTTTAAAATTTCATCTATTCTTGTTATAATGAGGTCATGATCGTCTTTTTCAATTTTTTTAGTAGAACTCATATTATCTGCAAACTCTTTTACCTTATTTAAATTAGTTACAGCGTCGTACCAAAATCCCCAATCATCTGAAAGTACACTAGATATATACTCACCATCTATAGATTCCTTTTCTTGAGAAATACCTACTTCATGACCCATGAATAGAATCATAAGATCAACGATATCTTTCCTATTTATTCTATTTATCTGTGTCTTCTCGAGTACCAAATCTGCTAAAGTTATCGTTGGGTAATCTAGTTCAAGCCTTCCATGACCTGGTTTAGATCCGAATATAATATCATGACTAAATTCAAGTTTATCAAAGAAGACATCTATAAAATAATTTCCTTTTCTATGATGATATATTGACCTTTGACCACCAAATAAGGAATTTAATACAATGTTCGGTTTAAGTTCCATATTTTTTATTAGAAAATTATCTACTTGTTTTTTCTGATGGCTATAAGCTATAACGTCAAGATCAGTAAATGTTTTCGATGTATTTTCTAAGCGGTTAATTTTATCATATAATTCAAAAGCACGTTCAGAATGGTCTGAATGAATATATACTGCAATTGAACCTAAAATTCTGAAAATAATATCACTTTCTTTCGTTTTATTGATTATATGTATACATTCTTTTATGAACTTTTTATCATCTAAACTGACCATTGAAATCATCACAAATTTTTCTTTATATAGGAATGAATGTAATTATGTAATATGAGGTTATAAAATTATTGAGTTATCATATTCTTGACTACAAAATAAGTAGTAGATTATGTAGAAAACTCTTCAATCTTAATGATTATTATCCATTTATTCGTGAAATAGATTAGAAAAGTTGGTGAAATAATGAATATTAGAATTTCCCTAGGGCAGGCAGTATCTTCTGAGAATAAAGAAGAAAACCTGAAGAAAGCGCTCAAATTAATGAAAATAGCATATAAAAAAAAGGCGGACATATTAATCCTTCCTGAACTCTTCATGGCATATATCCCTTTATCCAAACCACCAAATTTCTTTTTTTCGATAGCTGAATCCGTAACTGGTCCTTTTATTAGCACTTTATCAGCAGAAGCAGAAAGGAGAAAATTACATCTTGTTGTTGGTATTTTTGAAAAACCTGAGGAAGACCAATTTATTTATAATACAGCGGTTTTAATAGGTCCAAATGGAAATCTTATTGCTAAACATCGTAAATTATATCTTTTTGATTCTTTTAACTATAAAGAGTCGGAGAGAATTACCCCTGGAGAAAATTTTAAGGGAGCTTTCAATACAGATCTTGCAAGAATGGGCTTAATGATTTGTTATGAAATTAGGTTCCCGGAATTAGCCAGAATTCTTACTCTTCAAGGTGCAGAGTTACTCCTTGTTCCTTCCGCTTGGGTCATGGGTCGACTAAAAGAGGATCATCTAATAACACTAGCTAAAGCTAGAGCTCTAGAAAATACAATCTTTTTAGCTATATCTTGTCAAACGAATAAGATCTTCACAGGTAGAAGTATGGTAATAGATCCATTTGGTGTAGTAATCTGCGACGCAGGTGAAGAGGAAGGAGTTGCTGTAACAGACATAAATCTCAACAGAATTACAAGAGTTAGAGAAAAACTTTCCACCATAAAAAATATTCGCAGAGACATCCTAACTCAGATTAAATTGAGTTAAAATTAGTTAACTGATCCATTAATGATAATTATACTAAAAAACAGGGTCTGAAAGATGAAGAAGATAAAAGAAATTCTAAATAATATAAAGAAAGATAATATAACACTTGTAAGGTTTCAATGGATTGGGATAGATCTATTATTGCGAACGATGGTAACCCATTCTGACTATTTAGAAAGTACTATAAAATCAGGTATTGGAATTACAAAAGCTATCCAATCGCTCACTCCATGGGATTCTTTAACTTCAACCGATTATGGACCAGAAAGTGGCGAATATAAAATAATTCCTGATCTAAACACATTTGCTGTTATTCCTTATACATCTAACATAGCTCGATTTATATGTGAATTATGTGATAGTGAATTAAAACCAGCCGATACTGATCCACGCTTTCTTTTAAGAAAGGTAATTAATCAAGCAAAAAATTTAGGTTATAATCCTATGGTTGCATTTGAAGCAGAGTTTAATATTTTTAAAAAAGTAGATGATAAAATAATTCCTTTTGAACAATACAGCTCCGCATCACTACAAACATTTAATCTTTTAAATCCAATTCTTCAAGATTGGATAAATTCACTTTATAAAATGAATGTTAAAGTGGAAAGAGTTAAAAAAGAAGGAGGAGAAGGTCAAGTAGAATTAGTCATAAGATATGCTGACGCGTTAAAAGCTGCAGACGATATGGCTACTCTTAGAGATGTTGTCAGAGGTGTTGCTCATAAGCATGGTTATTATGTCACTTTCATGCCAAAGGTTTTTAGATTTTCAAACGGTATGCATCTTCATATAAGTTTATGGGATACAGAAAAGAAAAGAAATGTCTTCAGCGATTTAGCTGATAAAAATGGTTTAAGTAAAGTAGGTTATTACTTTATTGGAGGAATATTGAAAAATATTAAAGCGCTATGTGCATTAGCTGCGCCTCTCCCCACCTCTTATAGACGTCTACAACCAGGTACATGGGCTCCATCTCATATATACTATGGTTATGATAATCGTGCTGCCGCGATACGTATTCCATCACAAACTATTCCAAAGAGGAATGAACCAACAAGAATAGAATATAGGCTTCCTGATCCAACAGCAAACCCTTATTTAGCTTTAACCTCAACCTTAGCAGCAGGATTAGAAGGAATAAAAAATGAAATTGATCCAGGAGATCCAATAAATATTGATGTAGCATATTTAAGTAAAGACGAGATTCAAAAATATGATGTAGATCGATTGCCTAATACGCTAATTGAAGCTATTAACGAGTTAAAAAAGGCCAAATTCTTAAGAGAAATCCTAGGAGAGAATCTATTAAAAGTTTATGTTTCGAATAGAGAAGCCGAATGGAAAGCATATGTTGAACATATCTCTGAATGGGAGATTAAGACTTATATCGATCATTATTAAACGTTAATTTAAGACGTTACAAATTCATAATGGTGTAGTATAAAATCGTCACAGTATAATTAAGAGTTGAGTATAGATAAAGTTAAGGTAAATAATGATTATACAATTTTTCTTAAAAGAAGAAAAAATGTTTATTTTTCTTTATGCCCAGTTATTTTCTGAATTGAAAGTCTTTAATACTGCAGAAGAACCCTCACCAAATTTTACTTCAATCCCCAATTCAGACAAAGCTACTTCAATCGCCGATATAGCGGGTAGGATATACAAAGGTGATGCTGTGACACCCATGTGAGCAATTC
>CAZAXO010000205.1:0-4062 GCA_964489085.1 uncultured Candidatus Bathyarchaeia archaeon | reverse complement strand
AAAAAATCTAGATTACATAAAAAGCTAGTTACTTACTAATTATCAGTTATTCAGATCTTCTTTGTCTAATTGTAATAAGTCTATATTATTGATTCCTAGCAATTGATAGAACATATATCAAAGTTAAATGGAGTAATAGAACATATATCAAAGTTAAATGGAGTAATTTACCTGATAAAAAATGTTGATTACTTTTACTGCAAAAAAACGCTACTTCATCTTTAGAACAGCACCTTCAACTGCTGAACTCACTAATGAAGCGTATCGTGCTAGGTACCCTTTGGTTACTCTCGGTGAGGGAGGCTTCCACTTATCCAGCCGTTTTTTCAACCTATCCGTTGATATTTGTACTGAAAGTTGACGTTTAGATAGATCTACTTCAATTGTATCTCCCTCTCTTACAAGAGCTATTGGCCCACCAACTGCAGCTTCAGGTGATACATGACCTATGCAGAGACCTCTACTTCCTCCTGAGAATCTTCCATCGGTGATAAGAGCAACTTCTTCTCCTAATCCCATCCCTACTATAGCTGATGTAGGAGAGAGCATCTCTTTCATCCCAGGCCCACCTTTTGGCCCTTCATATCTAATAAGTAACGCATCTCCTTTTTCTACATCTCCACTGAATATCGCTTCTGAAGCCTCATTTTCTGAATTGAATACACGAGCTTTTCCACTAAAATGTCGCAGGTTCGTTGATATTCCCGCAGTCTTAAGTACGGCTCCTTCTGGAGCCAGATTTCCTTTAAGTATTGCTATGCCCCCTTGGGTATTCACAGGGTTTGACTTTGATCTGATAACCTTCTCATCAATTATAATGGCTGCGTCAATGATCTGTTGAATCGTTATTCCCGCTGTTGTCGTAAGATTAGTGTGAAGTGAATCAACTAATCTTTTCATAACTGCTGGATTTCCTCCTGCTCGATGCAGATCCTCCATATGATATATTCCTCCAGGATTCATGCTGCATAAATGAGGAGTCTTTTGACTTAACTGATCAAAAAGGTTGAGATCAAGTTGTACACCAACTTCACATGCGATTGCAGGTAAATGTAAAGTTGTATTTGTTGATCCACCTAAAGCTAGATCAATCATAATCGCATTTTCGAAAGCCTCAATTGTCAGGATATCGGATGATCGTACGCCTTCAGTAATGAGTCGTACTGCTCTCTCCCCTGTTTCCTCAGCTATTCTATATTTTTTTGCTGCAACAGCTGGTGTTGTACCACAGTAGGGAAGGCTTAATCCCATCGCTTCTATTAAGCATGCCATTGTATTAGCAGTATACATTCCGCTACATGATCCACATGTAGGACATGCCTCATCCTCCAAGGTTTTTAATTGAGTGGACGTTATTTTTCCTTTTTGGACCTCACCAACAGCTTCAAAAACAGAGATAAGATCTACTTTTTTACCTAGCCAATTTCCTGCTAACATTGGTCCACCGTTGATAAATATAGAAGGAATATCTAAGCGTGCAGCTGCCATTAACATTCCTGGTCCAACTTTATCACAACTTGGAAGAAAAATCATTGAATCAAAACGATGTGCTCTCGCTACTGCTTCAACTGAATCCGCTATAATCTCTCGAGATGGTAATGAATAATGCATTCCTTCATGACCCATAGAAATGCCGTCACATATAGCAATTGTATTAAATTCGAAAGGTGTGCCCCCTCTTCGTGTTACTCCTTTCGAAGCGAATTTAGCGAGCTTATCTAAATGAAAATGCCCAGGAACTATAGTAGAGTAACTATTTGCTATCCCTACGAATGGTCCTTCAATCTCACTATCTGTAATTCCCAAAGCTTTTAATAACGATCGATGAGGTGCTCGCGCAACTCCTTTCTTTACATCATCACTTCTACGTTTAGTCATATGTCAAAGACCATCAAATCCCTATTTAAATTAGCAGGTCCTTATATCCATCTTAAAAAAAATAGTAAATGATGGTTATTTTTTACAGCTATTAAGAGAAAAAAATAGTACAGAGCACGTCTTCTGCACTATAATTTTTTAGGTTATTTTTGTGGTTTACCACATTTAGGACAGAAAGCAGCATCCAATCTAAGGCTTGTTCCACAGGTAATACAGAATCGTGTACTCGGCATTGTTGCAGACTGATCCTGTTCTGCTTCAACATCTTTGAAGTAAAAGATGATGTTAGGAGTTAGATTCGGTCTATCATCTGTTAAATACTCTAAATATGAGCTTACATAGGCTGTGGCATTTATGAATCTTCTTGTATGATTATAAAGTGTTGGACTTCGACGACCAAGGAAGAGTATATAAAAGAAATGGATAAATGTAACTATGCTTATCCAGATCCCCCATAACCAAAAGACGATGCCGACAACAATTCCGTAAAACCATCTCACTATTAATTCTATTCTTGATGCTCCTTCTACATATGGGGACAGCTCTCTTAAGTTTGAAGATGACAATTTTATCACATATTTTTATGACTTATCTGATACATTTAAAATTTTAGTTAGCACATAGATCGAATTTTGAAGTAAAACAGTTCTTTAGAGTAAGAACAATTAATTTGTATTAACAGTGTAATACTCGATATTTACATTTTATATTATTTATTTTTTACTGTATAAAGTCACTTTCTATCCAAGTATTTTATATAGTAGGTATTTAGTGTTACAAGTGATATAAGGTGGTTAAAAGAGTGCCTATAAATAGAAAAGAACCTATTTGGAAGAGAGCTTTACTCGATTTAT
This sequence comes from uncultured Candidatus Bathyarchaeia archaeon, assembly GCA_964489085.1. Classification (GTDB taxonomy): domain Archaea; phylum Thermoproteota; class Bathyarchaeia; order 40CM-2-53-6; family DTGE01; genus CAZAXO01. The sequence goes on along the minus strand of CAZAXO010000205.1, from coordinate 1,330 downwards.
CTGCAGCGTTTTTTCTAATTGGAGGAGTCATTGCCTTAATAGCCGTTATTCCAATGATACCCATTTCAACTATCTATCCCTTTAAGCTGAATACTTCTATAAGTTTTGTTCTACTCATCATCCTCATTGCAGGAATTATCTGTGCTATTGAAGCTTTTGAATGTTATTCATTCGCTTCGAAACGGTTATTATCAGCAGCAGGAGTGCGAGGTATCATTATAGGAGCTATATTACTAAGTTTAGGATTAATTGGTTATCCAAACGTTGGAATTCAGATGATAACTGGAAGCGCTATTTTAATTCTTATTGCGGGAGTAATATGTCATATTTACCGCGAGTAGAAAAATAATAGTGTTATATCGAGTATAGATATATATTCAAAATCTAATACATCAAGTAGTATTATAAATATGCTTATCAAAAGTATTTACTTAATGATCTTACATTTAATTGTGACAAAAATATAATTCTATTTTACTTATATTTAAAACAAAATATTTATTAGTATAACCATAAGATAATCCACAATCGCGAGTAGATTATCAATGCAATGCACAACAAAAAAGTATATTGATAGAAATGTAGTCTTTATCCGCACTCTAGACTTGTTGCTTGTGCATATAGTAGTTCTTGATTGAACTCAAAGCTCTGTCTAGACAAAAAATGAAGGGCTTTGAGATGAGTATACTTATAGTAGAGGTGATACTGTGAAAGAGATGTCAGGTAGTAAGGCTCTTTTAGAAGCCTTAAAGAAAGAGAATGTTTCAACAATCTTTGGTATTCCTGGAGGGTCAACTCTTCCTCTTTATGATGAGTTATGTCAATTTGATATTCGACATATTCTCTGTGCACATGAACAATCAGCAGCTCATATGGCTGATGGTTACGCACGAGCAAGTGGTAAGACTGGTGTATGTTTAGCAACCTCAGGACCAGGAGCAACAAATCTTGTAACCGGTATAGCTACTGCATATATCGATTCTTCCCCCATAGTAGCTTTAACTGGTCAAGTAGCTCGTCCTATGATAGGAAAGGATTCATTTCAAGAAACTGATATTATAGGAATAACTACTCCTATAACTAAACATTCTTTTCAACCATTACATGCATCAGAGATTCCAAAAGTTGTAAAAGAGGCTTTTTATATCGCGGCAACTGGACGTCCAGGTCCGGTCTTAATTGATCTCCCAAAAGATGTTCAAATAGAAACAAGTGAGATGACTTTTCCAAAAGAAGTTAAGATAAGAGGATATCATCCTCAAATCAAAATATCTTTAGATCAGATTAGAAATGCAATTCAATTAATTTTGAAATCTAAGAAACCTATTCT
>CAZAXO010000204.1:0-4071 GCA_964489085.1 uncultured Candidatus Bathyarchaeia archaeon | reverse complement strand
TAGATTAAGGTACACATGTTACGTGTCTACGAGTAGTAGTGTAATTGGGTGGGTGATATGCTTTCTGAAGTGTTGAAGCGAGAGTTAACAAGAATTGATTCATTGAAAACGTCGAAGAGGTTTGAGCAGGTTATTGAATCGTTTCAGAGAAGTAAAGGATACGCTCCGAAAGCAGTGATACAGGGAAAAACCTACACCATCTTCAACTCAAATGATTATTTAGGCTTACGGTTTCATAAGCGACTTAAACAAGCGGAAAACGTAGCGTCAGAAAAGTTTGGGGTTGGCCCTGGAGCGGTACGGTTTATCTCTGGAACCTTGCAAATTCATCGTGACCTAGAGAAAGAGCTGGCTCTATTTCATTCACGTGATGATGCCTTGATCTTCTCATCTGCATTTGCAGCGAATATGGCGGTTATCCATTGTCTTATACGTGGTCAAAGCAGAGATTCCCTCGTCTCCTCTGATTGCTTAGTTATCTCTGATGAATTAAATCATCGAAGCATCATCGACGGTATCAGGGTTTCAGGTGTATCGAAGCTGCAGAGAACCATCTTTAAGCATCGAGCATTAGGTGAGTTACGTGATCTTCTTGAAAAGAATAGGGGTGCCTATAAGCGTGTTGTGGTGATTACTGATGGCGTCTTTTCTATGATTGGAGAACTCCAAGATATTGGGAAGATGCAACAGGTTATCTCCCAGTATCAAGATGCGTATGAGGAGGGCGTAGTTAGTATTGTGGATGATGCCCATGGTATCGGCGCATTAGGTACCGGAAGAGGCGTTGAAGAAGTGACCAAGGGAAGATGTGATCTTCTCGTCGGGACCATGGGAAAAGCATTTGGTGTCGATGGAGGATACGTTGTAGGAGACAAAGTTTATATCGATTATCTGCGAGAAAGTGCTGCTACCTATATCTACTCGAATCCTAGCAGCCCAGGAACAGCAGCAGCTTCTCTAGAATCATTGAAGCTGATTGACTCAGATGAGGGACAGAACCTACTGAGGCACCTACGTGAAAACATAGCGTACTTTAAAGAGAAAGTACGTGATGTGGGCTTCAAGTTCGTAGTGGATTCCACGCATCCAATTCAGCCTATCTTGATTGGAGATCCGAGAAAAACACGAGAACTCGTTGACATATTATTCAATGAGGGAGTCCTCGTCACAAATATTTCGTATCCTGTCGTTCCAAAAGGAAAAGATGAGATACGAGTACAAGTATCAGCGATCCATACAAAGAACGATATCGACGAATTCATTAGTAAGCTTGAGAAAGCAGGAAAAAAACTAAAAATACTTTAGCAATTAATTCATAAGCGAGCTATTTACTTCTTGAATCAAGAATTTAATATTAACGTTCTACTCGGAAACACTATCCCTCTAATTCGATGATAATCATCCATCATAAATAGAATATTCTCTTAAAATTTGGGATATTATGTTAAAGAAGGTGAGTGAGCTGCTGCCCACTTAAAAATGGAGTTCTTTTCGGTAAACTATAGTTGATATAGAGTTTGGCAGTGTAGTTTTAAATTTGCACGAAGTCGAGGCCGAGTTCTTGTAGCTTTTGTTTTGTTGGATGACCTGTTGTTTTATCCCAACCTCTTAGTTCATAATAGTTGTCCAGCATCTCTTGTAAGGTTTCTTTAGGAATTCGATGTCCTTTTGATGGACCGTCAGGTAGTTCTTCTTCTGTAAATCGTGGTGGCAGGTAGTCATCTTTCCGTGTGAGTCCTTCACGTACGCTGAAGCTTCTGGCGAGGTTATTGATTCGCTCTCCAGTCTGTAATAATTCGGTGACTTCACAGTTCCATCCTGTAATCACATTCAACGCTTCTGTAAGATATGCGGGTTTGTTATAGGTGTATCCAAACCATCCTGGTGACGTGCATAAGAGTAGTGAGTTCGTTATGGCAATCCAATCTTGTGACCGTTTAACTGCATCTACCTTATCGAATGACGTATCATGTCTATTCATGGCCTTGGATATTCCGATTTCAGGTGTAGCATCGCCACCTTCAAGATCGCCATCATGAAACGCTTGCATGTGACAGCCGCCCCGTACAGAGGTTGCATAGGATAATCCTACTCCCTTTTTCTGTCGAGGCTCATGCATGGGAATCTCTAGACCCTTCACCTCGACTGCGTATCGCTCGGAACCTCGTCCTATCTTCTCAGTTGCCTTTTTTAATCCTTCAGCTAGCCAATCTCCAGCGCCCTCACGTTCAGATATTTTCTTAATTAGGGTTATTGCGGCGTCAATGTTTCCCCAGGTTGCTTCGATACCATCGATATCATCTTTTGAAATAATTCCTCTATCATAGCATTCCATCAACCAGGCAATGATGACTCCAACCGAGATCGTGTCTATACCGTATTCATTGCACATCTGATTCTCTTTTGAAATAGCTTCTAAATCACTGATGAGAAGAAGTGATCCAAGAGCGGCTACATTCTCATATTCAATACCTCCATACAACGGGTTAATTGGTGCGTATGGACCCTCGGTAACCTCTACATCCCGTTTACAGGCAACAGGGCATTCAGAACATGTGGATACATTTTTTAGAATGGTCTCCGCCAAGGTTATACCATTTATCTTCTGATAATCGTCAAAGGTTCCTTTTTGGAAGTTTTTCGTTGGCAATCCTCCAGCCTCATTCTGTGAATCGACATAACCAGCCTGTCCATACTTCTTGAACCATAGTAGATCCTTATTTGTTGTGATTTCCTTTACAGTCTCTTTTATCATCTCTTGCAGTCTCTCTGGATTGGCGATAGGAACCTTCTTTGTTCCACGGACTGAGATGGCCTTCAATTTCTTTGAGCCCATAACAGCGCCTAATCCTGTTCGTCCAGCAGCACGATGTGCAGTATGCATCATATTGGCGATTTTAACCAGTTTTTCACCAGCTGGCCCAATACAGATGACGGATGGATCATTCTCTCTTCGTTTTTCAATACCAAGATCCTTAGCTATAGTCATCTCAGTATCAAGCGTCAACTTCCCCCATAAATGAGCGGCATCCCGTATCTCCACAGTATCATCCATTATGTTAATATAGACGGGAGAGTCAGATGACCCCTCTACAATTAACGCATCATATCCTGCCTTCCTAATTTGAACAGCAAAGGTACCGCCGCAGGTAGTGTCTCCCCAAATCCCTGTTAAAGGTGACTTCGCCGCAGCAATCCAACGTGAATTCAGTGGATACCCCGTCGCCGCTAACGGACCAGCAGCAAAGACGAGTTTATTTTCAGGTCCTAACGGATCAATCCCAGCACTGAGCTCGTTATAGAGTATCTTTGCTGCGATACCTCGTCCTCCGATATACTTCTTCGCATCTGCCTCTGATAATGGTTCTTTTGTGATCTTCTTTGTTGAGAGATTTACTCGTAAAATCTGTCCCATATAACCAAACATTCTTGTTTTCCCTCATTTCATTTAGATAACTATCATAAAGAGGAGAAGAGTACTTAAAATTTTTCCATTTTTAACATTTCTATAGCTAGCTTGCTCTTCTCTCAGAGGAACATAAAGCGGCAAACTCGAGGTTCTGTAGCTATGTGAGTATGGTTTGCAGATTTTAAATCTCATTTTGGGATTACGCGCTTGGATTCTGTTTTTGTTATTTAGTGTTTATGAATCAATTATATGGTTCTTTTTTCAACCTCTTTAAGGAAATATACATCAGGTTTTCCGATAACGCCACCCTGTTGCATCTTCTCCCTCAATTCATCGGATTCCATGAACTTTCGAGCATTGTCCAAATTATCCCATTCAAAGAGGAGCACGAGACTTGTGGGATCATCATCGGTGTGGAAGATTTGGTATGACTTTTCTCCAGCAGACTTGCGTATATCAATTACTCCTTCAAACACAGATTTCCACTTTACGTAGTTCTCAACCTTATGGATGGCAAGTACATACGTCATAATATATCACCTCCTTTAGCTGTTAGTATAACAATGTTATAGGTGATTGATTCCAATATTAATATATTCTTGTTCAAGTTATTCAAAAAGGAATCAGTGTATGATTGAGATGCAGACGAAAACAAACTAGAA
>CAZAXO010000203.1:0-4110 GCA_964489085.1 uncultured Candidatus Bathyarchaeia archaeon | reverse complement strand
GGACAGAGCACCTTACGAACTCTCAGGAGGGCAACAGCAGAAGGCAGCAATAGCTTCAATCCTTGCAATGGAGCCTGAGATAATCGTTCTAGATGAACCTACTTCATATCTTGATCCTTTATCGGCTGTAGAGATCATGACGCTTCTTAATACACTAAAGGAAGAGTTAGCTCTTAGCATAATCTTAGTGGAGCATAGACTTGATATCGCATCCCAATTCGCGAATAAAATCTGTGTTCTGTCAAATGGTGTGATAGTTGATATTGGTACTCCATCTGAAATCTATGGTAAACGAGACACTTACTTACTTGGTGTAGGAGTTCCGCGTGTCAGCTTTCTCTTCCAACTTCTTCGTGAACGAGGTTATCCTGTAAAAGATATTCCCGTAACAGTAGAAGAAGCTTGTAAACAATTGGAGAAGATGCGGCATGATTGAGGTTACTTCTCTTAGTTTCACATATCCTAATGGAATAACTGCTTTACATGATATATCTTTAACCGTTGATGAGGGAGAATTTATCGCCATTATGGGAGAGAATGGTGCTGGCAAAACTACGTTAATAAAACATTTTAATGGTTTACTGAAGCCATCCCAAGGACATGTAATAGTTGACGGAGTGGATACCAAAGATGTAAGTGTAGCTACGCTCGCTAAGAAGGTAGGATTAGTTTTTCAAAATGCTGATCATCAACTTTTCTCTGAAACAGTAAAGGAAGATATCAGCTTTGGACTCAACAATTTCGGGTATCCTCCTAAACATATCAATAAACGAGTCAGGTCAATGATGAAACTTCTTGACCTTGAACGATATCAAGATATTTCTCCTTTCTCATTAAGTGGTGGAGAGAAGAAACGTGCAGCGTTAGCTTCAGTATTGGCTTGGGATCCTCAATATCTTGTGTTAGATGAACCGACTATAGGACAAGATGCGCTTCAAAAAGAACGATTAAAGAATTTTATTTTACAATTAAAAACTCAAGGAAAAAGCGTGATCATTGTCACTCATGATATCGAGTTTGTCGCTGAATGTCATCCTCGCGTAATTGTAATCTCGCAGGGAAATATATTAGCTGATGATAAGGCAGAGAAAATTCTCTCCAATGAAAAGATTGTGCAGCAGGGATCTTTGGTTATGCCGCAGATAACTCTTCTACTAAAAGCACTCAAGCGATTTTCATTCTCACAGGATGTTATTGATATCTATTCTGCCTATCCTCTTATCGAGCAATTCCTTTCAGGAGACTATAAAAATGTCGATGAGCATTCTTGAAGGATTTAAATTTACGCGTTTAGATACTCCTCTCCATAATCTTGATCCACGAGCTAAATTTATAGTAATCCTCGTCTTTTTCGGAACAGCATTACTTTTCTCAAATATCTTGATACTACTCCTTGCGTTTCTTGTTCAGATACCTCTCATATTTCTATCACAATCAATGCGACGATGGATGAAATCCGTGAAGAGTGCATCGATTCTAGCACTGCTTATCTTCACACTGAATTTTATTACTGGTTCTCCTCTCATCTTCTCATTATCTATGGCTGTTCGGTTCCTTGTATTAGTATCATCATTTTCCACCTTCTTTATCACTACCTCACCTGATGATCTTGGATTAGCATTAGAGAGTATTGGTATTCCCTATGCAATTAGTTTCACCTTTACTATGGCTGTACGTCTTGTACCGACGATGGCTGTCGATGCGCAACGCGTTATCGATGCACAGAAATCACGCGGTTTAGAATTAGAGAAAGGAAATCTCTTCAAACGTGTTCGCAATTATATACCGATTCTCATCCCTCTTATTGTAAGCGCAATACGTCGTAGTATGGAGATGGCTGAAGCTTTGGAGTCACGTGGATTTGACACGTCGGGGAAGCGAGAATCCATGGTAATCTTGAAGTTAAACCGTATTGATTATATTGTTATCAGTATTGCTATCCTTATTTTCGTGTCGCTTATCTATGTAAAATTGTATGTACCATTGCCTGCATTTGAGCTTCCCCTACGACTCAAACTCTTCTAATCTACGTTAGATAACTTGCTTATAATAATTATTTATTTCTACCGAGGTAAGTAGGTGAATTAGGATTTAGTAAATTTAACTACTTTATTTCGTCTGAAAGTTTAGGTTCGAGTACTGCTTTTGTAATTTGGTAAGTTCCTGTTTCAATGGGGCACCATTGTTTTTCAGCACTAAGAATCCTGATTTTTTGATTGAAGAGAGGGGAATCAATTACAAAAGTTTCAGCTTCTCCTCCCTCGAATGCCGGGTTTATCCCGAATTTCGTGGAGAGTTCTATAATCTCATCTATTGCTTGTTCATCAAGTAGTCTCCCTAACCATGTTTCATCAAGTCCTTGAGCACTGCATGAAATAATAATAATTTTAAAACCTAACTTGACTACTTCTCGGAGGAGAGTTTCTGGATCTTTCATCCATAGTGGCGCTAGAGATTGTATTTCTAGGTTTTCGCATATCTGATCGATTCTTGATTTCTGATATTTGCTTTGGATGGCACCTGATATGACACCGTCAATTTTCAGCTGTTTTTTTAGTTTATCCAATCCTTGTTGTAACTCATGCACTTCTACTTCTTTAACACCACCTACTGTTATGGTTTCAAGAGGGTATCCCATGGTTTCTGCTTGCAGTTTAACCCACTGAATATTTGGGTGATGAAACATGTAGGAATCAGTTTTTTTGGGGTGAACTGCTAGTAGACATAGTATGTTCCATCCTTGCTGAGTAGCATACCATAAAGCTAAATTGCTATCTTTTCCTCCACTGTAAAGCACGACACCTCTCATGATTAGTTAAATCCTGTTATTCTTGTTCATATCAGTACATTTCGATCTAATATTAAAACACTCACACTTTTGAATATCGTTGTTTTCATAGTTTTTTTATGGTAGGAATAAGAAAAGATAAATATGAATAGATGCTGCTACAAACAATAATAGATACTAAGTATGTGTTTGTGTTAATGCGGCTGTAGTCTAGCCTGGTCTAGGACCTTGGCCTTCCATGTATGTTCATATGGAGTAAGCCAATTACCCGGGTTCAAATCCCGGCGGCCGCACCACTTCTTCATAGACGATCGAAAAATTATTAATTTTCACTATTATATGTGGAAAATTTCAATCTTATCTAACTACTACGGAGTTACACTGATGAAAAAACATTAGTACCTTTAGGCTAGTTATTTATTAAACATTTGCTAATGTTTATGGTGTGTGGTTGATGGTTACTTTTAGGCGGGCTTTGGAAATTCTCGAATCTAAGGATAGACTTGAGCGAGTTAAGGAAGCAGTTTCGCTTGAGAAGATTTCCTCTGTTATTAAGAATTCTGAAAAAGCTGTTCTATTTGAGGATACTGGTACTGCTTATCAACTTACTTCGAATCTGTGTACACGAGAGAATTTCTGTGCTATATTTGATATGGAATGGCGTGAGCTTCAGGAAAAGGTTATTGCTGCTTTGGATGCTCCTATTGAACCAGTAGTTGTTGATAAGCATTGCTTTGAGGAAGTTGATCTTGATCTGGGAAAGCTTCCTATTCTGAAGTATTATGAATCTGATCCCGGTGTATATCTCACCTCTGGTGTTTTTGTGACTGAATGTAAGACACGTAACCTCTCCTATCATCGAGTTCTGGTAAAAAGTGGTGATACTGGTGTAGTGAGGATCTGTCATCGGCATACCTGGGACTGTTATGTTAAAGGGAATAGAGATATTGATGTGGCGATTTGTATTGGTATGGATCCTGCACTTTTATTTGCTGCAGCTATCTCAACAAGGAATCCTATGGATGAGACGGAGATTGCGGGTGGTTTCTATGGTGAACCAATTCAACTAGTTAGAATGGAGAATGGTATATCGGTTCCTGAAAGTAGTGAAATCGTGTTACTGGGAAAGCTTACATCTGAGGAAGGTGAGGAGGGGCCGTTCGTGGATATTACAGGTACCTATGATCTTATTCGACAGCAACCCATTGTTAAAGTAACGAAGATCCTACGACGGAAGGATGCGTTATATTATGCTCTTGTTCCAGGGAGGGGGGAGCATTCATTTTTAATGGGCTTTGGAAAACTCCCGCTTATCTATAAGG
>CAZAXO010000202.1:2643-4111 GCA_964489085.1 uncultured Candidatus Bathyarchaeia archaeon | reverse complement strand
CTCCAAGTTTTTCCATATCATCAGGATCAATTTCGCATATTGACACGCTTTCAAAATATTCCTTGGAAAACTTACCTATCTCTTTACCTCTTCCCTGCCCTATGGTTCTCCCTGTGATTAACTTAAATTTCATTTTTAATACTAACACACTAAGTCTATTATTTACAGCATTAGATAATAGGTTAATCATTTTTAATATTAACCAGATACCATTAATGATTATAAATATACTTCTATATATTTTGAGAATATTTACCACATTATAGAATAGATTTTTTTGCTTTTCGCCTATGAAATTAACCAGTATAAATTCATATAGGAATTTGTTATTCTACATTAATTTATTAATAGCATCTAATTTGGATGTTTAATTCATGAGTAACAAGCGAGTACTTATCATAGGACTGGTCGATGTGGGTAATATAGCTCGTTCAGCTAAAGCCGCTGGATATACAGTATGTACAGCAGATATCTTTGGAGATCAGGATGTTCGAAGGTACTCAGATAGAAGTCTATCAATATTGCAGGAGTACGGATCTCTTCCTCTGAGAGAAAGTCCACCTCAATTATTATTGGATCTAGTTAAGAAAACTCTACGTGAGAATTCTGTAGATGCAGTCTTACTTGCTAGTGGATTAGATGATGAAAAAGACGTCCTTCATACCTTACATTCGTTTATACCAATAATAGGTACCTCGCCTAAGATGATAAACCGAGTAAGAGATAAAATCGAGTTCTTCAACGAACTAAAACGTTTGAACTTACCATATCCTGAGTCGAGAATAATTCATACTGTAAATGATGGAAAAAAAGCAGCACAGGATCTTGGTTTCCCATTGATTCTGAAACCGTTAACAGGATTTGGTGGAAGAGCGATAAGAAAAGTAAAAGATAAAAAAGCTTTACGGGAAGTCTTAACTAAAAATCAGAATCGTAAATGGTTGATGCAAAAATATGTATCGGGAATCCCAGCAAGTATTTCCATACTCGGAAGTCGAAATAAATCGAGAATCTTAACAGTAACAGAGCAGCTTTTAGGGATAGAAGTATTTGGTCAAAGAAAAGAATTCACTTATTGTGGTAATATAGTACCCCTTGATGTAAATGCTCATCTAATTAAACAATGTAAGGAAGTAACGGAGAAAATTACTAATTGCTTTAGATTAGAGGGTTCAAATGGTATAGATATAATAGTATCAAAAAAGGATGAAAAAGTAACAGTTATAGAGGTAAATCCACGATTTCAAGGTTCCATGGAATGCGTTGAAAACTATTTAGGTATAAATTTAGTTGAGAAACATATGCAAGCATGTCTACAAGGTGAGATACCAAAAATAACATATCATTTTGCATCTTCATATTATTCAAGAGCAATTATTTATGCCAAATCTAGGTATCAAGTTCCTGATCTTACTTCCTTAAATTTTGTTCGAGATATTCCCAAAACTGGATGTATAATCAATAGTGG
>CAZAXO010000202.1:0-2633 GCA_964489085.1 uncultured Candidatus Bathyarchaeia archaeon | reverse complement strand
CAATAGTGGAGATCCCATATGCTCCGTGATAACTCATGCCTCAAGTAGGAAAAAATGCGTAGATAATCTTAAGCGATATGCGAATCGGATTTATCGGAAGTGTCTAAGATGAATTTATCGAAACGAATTGTTTTAATTGCGGTTTTTGCTTCCTTTGCAGCTATAGCCGATTCTATTCCAGGAATTCCACAATTCGAATCTGGAGTATGGTATAGTTGGGTTTTCATACTTGTACCCATTATAGGATTAATCCTTAATCCCCTAGAAGCATTCTCATCAGTACTCATTGGAGTATTCGTTGGCCATTATATCTATTTTAGAGGTCCCTACGAATTTTTATTCTCGTTGGGATCTCCAATAGGCGCCGCTATGGTAAGTCTTCTCTCCCAAAAAAAAACAAGATTACCAATACTTTACTATATACCGCTTTTAACCGCCTATTTCTTAACGCCGATATCAATGGACTTACCATTATGGGGAATGTGGGATGTGTATCTAGCATTCATTATACTCGTAACAATAGTTCAACTAAATATTGAAAAAACGAGAATCGTAACATCGATTTTCATTGGACTAGAAGCGGATATACTATTTAGAATCTTTTTATTCGTCCCATTGAGGACCTACCAAATATTCTATGGATTCACAGTTGACACGATGAGGCTCATCTGGGTATCTGGAGCACTTATAACACCAACACAAGTCTTCTTTTCAATACTTTTTACAATGATACTATATACACCTATAAAAAAATCCTTAAAGATCTTAAGGGAGTCTCCATCAGCTATCTAGAGGATAGTCATAATAGTTACTATCGCCGTTAACTACCTCCCTTTAGGTTTTTCAATCAAAGCTCTCTTAGAAAGAATAGACCCATCATCAGCATGTGGCGCTCGTAATATAGAATCTCCATATTTTTCTATTTCTCTAGCTTCATCAGCTAAATTAGCGGCTGTACGCATCAATTCATGTGCTGTAGACACGAGTTGTATATACCTCTTCCACTCATTAACTTTAAAACAACCTTTAACAGACAATTTTGCAACTGCACATGCTATCTCATAAGCTGCTGAAGCTTTACTTTTAGCATATGGATTTGTAAAACCAGCTGATTCCACTGCGGTTTCGGTATTTAAGATAAGTTTCGGTAGAGTTGGTTTTTTCCCCTTTTTTAAGTCATCAATAGCTGCATCAATTGCTTCTCTAACAGCATTAAGAGCTCCTGTTATAGCAAGAACTCTAATTACATCAGTATTAAAAAGAGCCATCTCTTCAGGATCAAGAAATTCTCTTCTTGCTCCTATCATTGAATCTGCTTCTACAATTAAGTAACCAATCCCTTTTTCTTCAAATTCCTCAAGACTCTTTTTAGCAGGTGAATCTGAAATAATGATACAAGGTTTTTTTTCTTTAAACATTATTTCCGCTATTTGTTTAGGTGCTCGCAGCGAAGCATTAGGGGTTGTTACAACAATTAAATCTGACTTTAATTCTAATATTTTCTTTGATGCTTCTTCAGCCTCTGGTACTCCAATCTTCGAACCAGTTCCGATTACTCGGGATGAAATATCTTCCCTTTCAGCACGCTCATCCAGTAGAAATTCCACTAAAGGTGCTGTACCAATATTTCCAAGTTTTATAAAACCAATATTTATCGTCAATCATTATCACTTCATCTAGGTGTTGCCTGTATAGTTATGCTTTAAAGTATTTAATGGTTTGATTAAATATTTCTTAAATTAGTTAGCTAGAAGAATATTTGTTACGTGAATTGTTTAAGATTTCATTTAATAGAGAAGTAAGAGAGTCTGCTGTTTTTTTAACAGAAGAGTGTAATTTTTTACCGAAGTTAGTAGAAGCTACTTGTATCCCAAGTAGTGCAGTTGAAGCTCCTATAGAATTTTGTATGAAGTTAGCTGATACTTGTAAAGGCAGACTATGCGTTGAAAGAGTGATATCTTCTTGCGGTGAGTTTTGTGTCAATTGAAGAAAAATTGGCTCACCTACTGGTAGCCCAGCTGATATGCCATCTATGAAAAGAATTTTTTCGGGATTATAATTGATAATTTCTCCTAGATAGTTTTCAGGTACTTCGCGGCAGTTAATAATTTTAACTTTTGATGAATTATTATTCAGAGACTTTATAATATGAACTCCAACTTTATCATCGCTTCGTAACGGATTTCCAACTCCAAGAATAACCAGTTTATCAACATCCTTTAACCATTTCTTAAGGGATATTGATACAGATGATAATCCTTTTAGCATCAAGCTTCACCGTAACGGAATCGAATGTAGCAGGTGCCTTCAACAGAAACCATGCAGGGACCTATAGGAGTTCTTGGTTTACAGGTTTCACCGAATAATGGACATTCATGAGGCTCTACTACACCTCTTAATACATCTCCGCATCTACACCCTTCAGCTTCTTTTTTATCAGAAAATCTTGTGGATACTTGTTCAAGTTCTTCTCTGAACATATGCCTTGCATCATGTTTTTCAAACTCTGATCGAATTCGTAAACCTGAATCTTCTATAACTGGGAAACTCCGCCATGCTATATTTGAAGGCTCAAATACTTCATCTATTAATTGTTGAGCTTTATTGGCAAGTTCTTTCAATGGATCCTGAAT
>CAZAXO010000201.1:0-4115 GCA_964489085.1 uncultured Candidatus Bathyarchaeia archaeon | reverse complement strand
GAGCTTATTTGATTGAGATAAATTATTATATTCATAAAAAAAACTGTGGAATGTTAAGGATAATTATTAAAAAAAGAGGTTAATATTATGTTAACATCTAGGGCAGCTTGTTTTGATGCTCCTGGAAAAATTTCTCTTCGAGAAAAAAAGATTGATTCACTTAAAGATAATGAGGTTCTTGTAAAAACATTTCAAGCATCGATATGTGGAACAGATAAGCTTCATTATAAAGGTGAACTTCCAGAAGAAATACGATTGCCAATATTAATATGGGGTCATGAGGGAGGAGGAATTATTGAGCAAGTCGGCGCGAAAGTTCATGAATTTTCAGTAGGGGATAAAGTTATGTCTTTTGGACTTGGAACCTATTCAGATTATTTCATTTTACCTGTAAAAAATTTAATTCGCGCTCCTAAAGAAATCGAAATAGAAATAATGTGTCTCGGTGAGCCTCTTGCATGTGCTATTTATGCCGCATCTCATGTAAATGTTACATTAGGTGATGTTGTAGTTGTGATAGGTCAGGGTTTTGCTGGACAAGTGATTCAACAAGGTGTTAAAAAGGCTGGCGCTGAATCGGTCATAGTAATAGATATTGTTGATGGGAAGCTTGAGTTAGCAAAAAGATTAGGAGCTGATGTGACTATAAACTCTTCTAGTGAAGACGCACGAAAAACTATATTCGATCTCACGAACGGAAGAGGCGCCGATGTTGTAATTGAGGCATCTGGTTCTGGTGAGGGGCTTAATCTTGCTTCATCGATTATTACACATAATGGAACTATCGCCATTTATAGTCATTACATGAAACCCTTTATGGTTAATATGTTTCGCTGGCATGAGGATGCACTGAATATTATCCATACTTGCCTTATTCATCATTCATGGGAGAAAACTATTATTGAAGTACATGAAGCATTTCGACTATTCAAAAAGGAATTATTCAATATACCTCCACTTATCACAAAAAGATTCAATTTATCTGAAATTGCTGAGGCGTTTACAGAGGAGCAAAAGAATAATGACTCTATAAAAACAGTTATTCTTCCATAAATTCTAAGTCTTAGTAAAATAAGGTATAAACAAAAAGGAAGCTTGATCTTTGTCTGATCATATATCATAGTCATTCAAATTATTTTAATTGTAAAGGAAGAGAGTATCGTTTGATCATAAAATATAAAATAATTTAATTCACTTATTTTATTCTTTAAGGAAAAATAATAGTTTAGTGAAAGTGCTATACTTTATTGTAGATCTACTTCTTCATACCATTTCTTTTTGGTACCAACTTTCGCCCTCATTTTCCATCCGAGAGATTTAGGTTGTTTTTCGATTGCTTCTAAAATAGTATCAATTTTACTATGGAGAGCTTGAATTTCCTTTGAGGAGATCTTATCTTGATATAAATATTGGAATTGATCCTTAATTTTTTTCAAGTTTGTTGTTGTGGTGTAGTAGAATCCCCAGTCTTTGGTGAGTATTTCAGCAATGTGTTTGTAATTAATCATCTTATTATCGTTATCGCCAACTGGATGATCTAACAGGAGAGTGACTGAGTCTTTTATATCCTTTTCAAAGGTATCATGTATCTGCATCTTTGTTAATAAAAGATCTGCTAATGGAACAGATAAATCATCGAGTTCTAATCTTCCTTTAAAGTTAATTGTATGGCACATACTTAACTTATCTAAGAAGACATCGATAATCAATTTTTTTGTTTTGTCTCGGTAGATCATTCTATCAAATTCTATAGCGGTAAATCTTCCTCTGGTATAATATCCAAGTTCTTCGAGAAGTTTTCCAATTTTATCTCGATCTTTGCTGTATCCAACGAAATCAAGATCGGTGAAAGGATTCTTAAGACCATCTATCCTGTTTTCTAAAAAGATTTCACAATATTTTTTTCTTTCAAGACTATGAAGACTTATAGCTAGAGAACCAAGCATTCGAAGAGGAACATTATTTTTTCGCATATATTCGATAATTTCACGTGATCGATTAGCTGCTTCTTTAAAAGTTAAACCAGTAAATTCCTTCGTAGTTGCCATTGTAGTCACTTAACCTGATGTAGGGAAATAACTTTTAACTTTATTATGATCTATGTCTATAATATATCCTAAGAGAGTTCCATCAGCATATTCACTTCCTGGATTAATACAGAGAGTTGTCCCGATTTTTCGTGCTCCTTTTGATTCATGAATATGCCCATGTAATCCAAGGAGAGGTTGATATTGTTCTATAGTATCTAATACGGTTTTACTTCCAACAGAAGTTCGGGACATGCCGGCTTCAGTTGGCTTTAAAGATTCGTCTAATGATGGAGCCTCATCAAGTCCCGTACCATAGGGGGGAGCATGTAGATTGAAGATTGAGGAGGATATATTCTCTATTTCCGGAATCATTTTCTCTATTTTAGATTTCAATTCTTCTTCGGTACACTCTCGCGGCGTTTCCCATGGTGTAGGATTAGAAAATCCTGAGCTTAACATTTCATGGTTCTCATCTATTTTCACTACTTTTCCTTCGACATCAAGAACTCGTTTTGATTTGGCGAATAAAGGATCAATAATGAAATCATCATCGTTTCCTGGTGCGACGTATATGTAGAGATCTGTTCCTTCAAGTTTTTCATCAGCAAATTTAAGCCAATACTCTAGTGTTTCGATAACCAATTTATTAAATACTTTTTCCTGTAATTTTTTTGACTCTTGCATTTCCTTAAATTCTGAAGATCCTAGTTTATATGGGTAAAACCCATTTGTGCGAATATGTTTCTCTAATTCTTCAATTTCATCATTGTTTGAGAGAATCCATTCTTTTCCCATGAATTCCGTTTTATACGATCCATCACCGTAATCCACTAGAGGAAGAACAGCTTTACCTGTCATGTCTCCTCCTAAGATAAGTTTATCAACGCCATAGAATTTTCCTGCTGCAACGAGTTTTTTCCAACATCTCTCAGATCCATGAACATCTGTTGCGAAAAAGATTTTTGTCATTTTTTTGTCCTCTATCATGTGAGGTTGTTCATGTGAGTACATAAATAAATATCTTTCCTCATTTTTTTCTTTTATAGAGGTAATATAGAGTAATATTTAATTGTAGGAAAACTAGTGGAGATAACGTTAAGTGAAAGAAATGGAAAAAATAGTTACTTAATTCATGGTAATAGAATGGATAGATCTAGGATGGGAGTATCTGATTGAAAAAAAAGAGTATCTTCTTGATTCTTATACTCAGTTTCACATTATCATTTGTATTCACACCTCAAATTAATGCGACATTGTATATTGATTGGCAGCTTGATACTACTGAGAAGGGTGAATTTATTACTGCGTTCGCTCATCTTTATGGTGTTCCTCAGATGGAAGATGAATATGATCTTTATTTCTGCTGGGTTGAATTTGATGCTACAGATGCAAACGTGCCCGATGAAGGAATAATTGAGATTCGTGTTGGTGATTATGCTCAAGCTGCTCGAGAAATATGGGAGATATCAGAGAATAAGATATATAGTTATGGGTTAAATCCTACTTTTAATGATAAAGTTGCTGAGGTTTCGACTCCAACACCAGTAACAGTGGATCTTGTAGTAACAGATAAGGCTGGAAATCAACTTTACGCAGATTCTCAGACTATCCAGATGCTTCCACTAAATTATTATGCGTGGGTATTAGCAGACACAGATTATAGAGTGTTAAGCCCGGTTTTAGCGACGCCTCATGCTGATCCAATTCATAAAATATTAACGGTAGCGGCAAGAGCTACTCCATGGAATTCGATTGTAGGTTATCAAGAGTATTCGGGGTATAGCCATAATGAGATTGTGAATCTTCAGATGCGTGCTGTGTATAATGTTCTACAGAATCTAGGAGTTACATATGTTCATACTCCAACAACCTTCACTTCAACGGAATCTCAGAGAATTAAATTACCTGTTCAGACTTTAAGTGATAACAGTGGTAACTGTATAGAAACAACTCTTCTCTTTGATGCTATCTTTGAAGCTATTGGATTTAATACCTACTTTGTTTTTGTTACTAGTCATGTCTTTTTAGCTGTTGAGGAATGGCCGAACTCAGATATGGTTTTACCACTTGAAACGACTTTAATTG
>CAZAXO010000200.1:0-4204 GCA_964489085.1 uncultured Candidatus Bathyarchaeia archaeon | reverse complement strand
GGATTAATATCAAAGATGTAATTAAAGCCACAAAAATTTACACTTTAACAGCTATCAAGTATCTTGGAATCATGTAGTAATATAGAACTATTCAAATATTACAAAAAAAATGTTTAACTTTTCCAAAGAGCTAGTATGCCTAATTAGATAGCTATGAGAAGGATATCCTTTCTATTCTTATATTTATACCAATTAATGTGAGTATATAAAAAGTACTTAGGAAAAGTAATGGGAATATAATATTTAGCTACCATATTACAATCAAATAGAGTGAGGATGGTATTGACAGAGAAACTATTAGATAAGATAAAAAAAGCGATTATTGAATTGGATACGGAACAAACGAAGAACCTAGTTGAGGAAGCATTAGAAGAAGACGTTCAACCTTTAGATATTATTAATAGTATGTCTGAAGGAATGGAGGAAATAGGCGAGAAGTATAGTGCAGGTGAAGCGTTTCTAACGGATATGCTTATGGCTAGTGAAACGATGAAAATCGGAATGCAGATCGTTAAACCCCATCTGAAAGATGAACAGAAAGCTGCTGCTCACAAAGTTGTCCTAGGTACAGTTGAAGGAGACATCCATGATATTGGTAAAGACCTCGTAAAGACGCTTCTCACCTCCAGTGGATTCGAAGTATACGATCTGGGGGTCGATGTTCCCGCAAGCAAGTTTGTCGAGAAGGTTAAAGAAGTGAGTGCTGACATCGTTGCAATGTCAGCACTCCTATCAACGGCAGCAGATAGAATGAGTAGTGTGGTAGAAGCGTTACAAGCGGAGAAGATACGGGATAAGGTTAAGGTGATTATTGGCGGTGCAGCGACAACACCATCACTTGCATTAAAAATTGATGCAGATGCTCATGGAAAAGACGCTCTTGAAGGAGCGCAAATCTGTAAACAATTCTTTTCTAAATAATTGTATATACTTTTAGCACTCGTGTTATTAAGATAGCTAGAGTGAACAATCATCTGTTTCTAAAATCATAAGATTTAATTAAATCAGTATGTCCAACTGTACCAGAGCTAGAGAATAATAACGAAATACGAAGATTGTGTGATGAAGTTGCGTTTTGGAGGAAAACGACCTATAGTCGGTGGTAAGGTCTTAACCAAAAAAGGATTGGTTAGATTACAGGAACAGGAAGCCCTGAGAACAAGTATAGGTATCGGTAAAATAATGCTGGAATCGTTACGGAAAACGTTAGGACATTAAGAAAAATATAAAATGCTAGTTGATAGCCATACCGATGATTGCTTAACCAACGATGGGGCAATAATTCTCCATGAAATGGATCTTCAACACCCGATATCAAAGATTTTTGTTGATATGGCGAAATCACAGGATAATGAAGTGGGAGATGGAACTACCACTGCTGTTGTCCTTGCAGCTATTTTCCTAAGTAAAGCAGAGAATTTGATTACGTTAAAGATGCATCCAACCACAATCATTGAAGGCTACGATTTAGCCCATGCTGAAGCGCTAAAAATCTTAAATGATTTGGCCCTTAATGTAGATCGAACTGATAACAAACTTCTCTCTAATATAGCTACGACAGCATTGTCCTCTAAAATTATTTTTGACTTCAAAGATTATCTAATACCAATAATTATGCAAGCGGTAACACAGATAGCTAAGAAGACGCCAGAGGGATATACCGTAAATAAGGATGACATAAAATTTGTAAAGAAATTTGGAAAATCGATAACGGATACTCAACTGGTTGACGGTGTCGTCTTAGAGAAAAGAGTTGTTCATCCTAATATGCCTAAAAGAGTGGAGAATGCAAAAGTTCTTCTGTTGACGCGGGATTTAAAGATAATAAAAGGAGATCGCCGTAACTTATTCAACGACTTAGGAGCAAAGATTACCGTAGAGAATCAGAAGGAATTACACACATTCTTAGATGAGGGACGCCCAATGAAGAATATTCTTAAGGAGATGGTTGAAACAATCGCTGAAACTGGAGCCAACGTTTTAATCGTGAATGATGAAGTGGATGAAGTAGCCCGCGGTATGCTCGCGAAGAAGGGTATTTTAACCATATGTAATGAGAGAGAAGTGAAACCATACTCTTTAGTAGAAGACGAGGATATGCGGCAGATCGCACTTGCAACTGGAGCAACACTCATAGGAGTATTAGAAGATGTTGATAGAAAATATCTTGGAAAAGCGAAACTTGTTGAGGAAAGAAAGATTAGACAGAACAAATATATTTTCATCTCTGGTTGCCCAAACATTGCTACCTTTGTTGTCAGAGGAGCCACGTTTAGAATAATGGAAGAAACAGAGAGATCACTCCACGATGTTATTTCAGTTGTTTCAGATGTTATGAAGTATCCGAAAGTAGTAGTTGGAGGAGGCGCCGCAGAGACTGAAATTGGATTACGATTATCGAAATTTGCGAAGACGTTTATTGGAAAGAAACAATTCGCTGTAGAATCCTGTGCTGATGCATTCTATTCAATTCCAATGATATTAGCGGATAATGTAGGTCTCGATCCGGATATTATTTTAGGTGAGATAAAAAGTAGACATGCTAAAGGCGAGAAAAACGTGGGAATTGATTCTATCCTGAAAAATGTATCAGATATGTCAAGTCGAGGAATATTCGACCCCTATATTGTTAAACAGCAATCGATAAAATCAGCATTTGAAATAGTGAAAATGATCTTAAAAATAGATGATTTCATCATGGCTGAAAGAGATATTGAAAGAGAGAAACCAACCGTTGTATAACTTAATGTGAGCATAGATAATACACTTATAACTTTTTTTTCCTTAAAGTTAATGAGCGGTATATTGTAGAGAAAATTATTTAACTTCTATTATGGATTATTGTTTATCGCAAGGTCCGTGATTGATATGCGTGATAGATATATCGTAGCATTTGATTCGGGAACGCAATCCGTTAAAACGATTGTATTCAACAAAATTGGAAATATTATCGGTGAAGGTAGATGCCCACACTCAGTAACTATTCCTAAGCCAAACTGGGCAGAGCAGGATCCGAATGAGTGGTGGAGTGCTTTCCTCAAATCGTTGAAGGCAGCACTGCAAAATGCGAAGATATCCTCCAATCAGATTGATATTATCGGTTTTACTCATCAGCGGGAAACCATCTGTGCTATTGATAAGAATGGTGATCCATGTATTCCCGCTCAAGTATGGTATGATTCTCGCCCAATAGATGAAGTACGATGGATAAAGGAGAACTATGGTGCGGAGAAGTACATGGCGATCTCTGGGAGAATGCCGGATACAACGTGGTGGTCACAAAAGGCGATGTGGATAAAAAATAATATGCCCGAAATTTTCGAATCTATAGATAAGCTACTTACGGTTCATGGATATTTCGTTTATAAATTAACAGGTGAATTGAAAGATTCTATTGCAGCACCAACAGGATTACTTGACATGAAAAAGTCGCAGTATTCAGACCAGCTTTTACAAGATTTGGGAATTCCAAGAGATAAATTGTGTGATCAAGTATATCCTGGAGAGATCATTGGGTATCTAAGTAAGGATGCTGCCATTGAAACGGGTCTTCCTGAAGGCTTACCCGTAAGTGCAGGATCCGGTGATCAACAGTCAGGTGGTTTAGGTTGTGGCTTAGTTGAAACGGGAACCTCCTATTTGAACTTAGGAACATCCGTTGTCTTAGGCACCTTATCCCCGCGATATATTTACCATAAAAATTTCTTTACGCAGACAGGTAATATCAAAGATACCTGGAATCCGGAATCGCTTATTAATGGTGGGTATTGGATGATTACCTGGTTTAAAGATAATTTTGGTAAGGCTGAACTGGAAGCTGCAGCGTCATGTGGCATAGCTGCAGAGGAGATTTTAGAGTTAGAAGCGAAACGAATACCTGCTGGATCTCAGGGATTAGTCCTTCAACCTTATTGGTTGGGGGTTAGACAACCATACTGGGATGAGAATGCGCGAGGAGTAATCATCGGATGGTCTGGAAACCATACAAAAGCACATCTTTATCGAGCAATTATTGAAGGTATAGCCTATGATATTCGACTCAATTTCGATGGTATGGAAGAAGCGTTAGAATCCACTATTAATAATATCCGAATCTATGGTGGCGGTGCTAAAAGTGAACTGTCATGTCAAATCATGGCAGATGTAACGAATAGACCCGTCTATACAGTACACACAGAGGAAGCAACAACGCTTGGTGCAGCTA
>CAZAXO010000199.1:0-4227 GCA_964489085.1 uncultured Candidatus Bathyarchaeia archaeon | reverse complement strand
ATCTATACTATTTAATATGTAAGTAGATAACAAGAAATTCGTAGATAACTATAGAAAGTTTGATAGCGATATTGAAAGTGCCTTGCTAGCTAAAATGAGAAATTTTTTTTATTGTAGTTAAAATGAGCAAATAAAGGAGATATTGAAATGGTTAAATTCGGTGTTCAGCTAAGACAGGAAGACTTTGAATTTGAGCAGATGAAGAAAGCGTGGCGTATAGTAGAAGAATTGGATTACGATTCGATATGGATTTATGACCACTTATGTCCTATGTCTTATGGTCCAAATAAGAATGTTTTTGAAGCTTGGACACTTCTTCCGGCTTTAGCTTCGGAGACAAAGCGAATACGATTTGGTGTACTGGTGTCCTGTAATTCCTATCGGATTCCTGCGGTATTAGCAAAGATCGCGTCTACCGTTGACGTAATCAGTAAGGGAAGACTCGAGTTCGGCATAGGAGCAGGCTGGCATGATGAAGAATATGAGGCATATGGTATACCGTTTCCACGAGGTAAAATACGGATAGAACAACTCGCTGAAGCCGTTGATCTCATCAAGAAAATATGGACCCAAGAGAAAGCATCCTTTCAAGGTACCTACTACACAATCAAAGATTTAGAAGCCTATCCAAAACCATATCAGAAACCGTATCCCCCTCTATGGATAGGCGGTCAAGGCAACAAACTCCTCCAACTCGCAGCTCAACACGCCGACTACATAAACTTTGATGAACCATCAATCCATAAGATTCCTAATCAGTTAAAAATATTAAAAGAATGCTGTAATAGTATTAGAAGAGATTATGAAACACTAGAGAAAAGCTGGTATGGTCGAGTAATAATAGGTGAGAATGAAGAAGAAGCAAAACGTAAAGCTCGTAAATTTATGGAAGCATCATCTACTAATCTTTTCCACAATATTAGTTTTGAAGAGTTTCTTGATAAAATAATTGCGGGTACGCCAGAGCAATGTATTGAAAAAATTCAAAGATATATTGAATATGGAATAACCTATTTCATCGCTAATTTTCCATTTTCACATGATCTAGAGGCTCATCATATTTTCATCGATAAAATAGTTAATACCTTAAAGTAAGGATACTTTTACTTTACATTAAGACAATTATTATTATAATCAATTTAAAATGTTTGTATTTCGAGAGAGACCGTTATTTCGAGTTATTGTGATATCCTCTTTTTAATAAGAGGAAATAACTTAAACCAGAAAAAATTGCTATGAGAAGAATTAAGCCAAGATACCCAATATTCATAGTATTCAAGATGGATAAGGGATTTACATGATTTTCATCTGTTAAATCAGTTATCGAGTGAGTAGTAGTCTTCTCAATAGATTCTACAATTAACGTTGTATTAGCGATATGAATTGTATTCCCGCTTTGAGCTTTAATCATCAGAGTATATGTACCAGTTGAAAATGGAGCTCCTCCTTCGGTGCGCTCTGGAATGGTAATAGCCAATTGTGATTCAAGATCTAGTTTTCCAATGAGTGGGGAGAAGGTATAAATCGAATCGTCAGGATGACCAGATAACGTTAAGGTAATAGGTTCAGTAGATGTATCTTCATTGTGGATGAATACGTCGTAGACAACAGTAGTTTTAGGTTTAGTTCTTATCATTTTAGGATGTATGGTGAGAGAAAAATCTATATCTTGACTGGATCTCGCAATTACAGGTATTGTAATGGAAGCTGAATCTGTAACTCTGTCTTGTGCTTCTACAGTGAAGAAGAGTTCCCAGTTTCCTATCTTGCTTGGGGTAAGCACAATCCACGGGAATGTATAGTTACCTGTACCTGAGATACTGTGTTCAGATAGTACTTGGGTTACTCGTCCCTTATCATCAGAGATAGTTACTAGTAAAGGAGTACCCTCTAAATTATGATAAATAGTTGAAATCGTTATGTGTGATTTTTCGTTAAGAGTGAAAGTATCGGTATCCTTGATAATTCTATCAATCTTTATATCTTGATTAGAGAGGGGGGGAGTTTTTACAGTTATGATGAATTGTCTTGTGAAATCGATTATTTCGGTATCATTATCCCAGTGGAGAGCATAGATTTCAAGGGTCCAATCATTTGCGACAGTTGGAGCCGTTAGATGAAAATTCCAAGTGGAGTCACCAGCTCCTCGAACCATGTTGGGATCTTCAATTGGGTATTCTACATATTTATCTGTGGCAGGATCAAGTATTCTCGCCCAGACCTTCACCTCGTCTTCGCCAGGAAAATAATAGGGAACATTTATGGTTACAGAAAAGTCTTGACTAGTGTATACAATTTCTGGAGCATTTAAAGTATAAATATTTTGATTAGCTAATGTTTGTGGAAAACACAGACCATTGATGAAGGGAATAATCAATAGAAGTAATAGAGCTGCAATTTTGGGATGACTCATAACTTATTTTCTAACTTGAGATATATAAATTCAGTCTATTACAAAATTGGACATCTATTTTTGGGAATATTATGCGAGAAGTTTAGATGATTAGATCATTAAAAATAAGATAGCTAGTCGCCCTGTTATGTAGTTATTTAGTATTCGTAAAATAAAATTAATGCTCCTTCTGTATTTCTAAGAAAGAATTTGTCTCCTTTATTATTCCATACCCCTTGCTTACTATCCCAATAGAGAGAGTCCATAGTTACCGTTCCTGAACCAGAATGAATGGCTACATAGTGTTCTGGAGCTAAGACAAAAAAAGGAAATACAAACAAGTTACTCGATGCATCAGTTATACACCATCCCGTCATATTAATAGGAACATCGCCTATATTGCTGAGAACAATATATTCATCATTTAGATTTTCATCATCATTACCTTCAGCGTTATAATGAAACTCTACTATAGAGATAGCGTCAATGTATACGCTATCCTCAGTCCAGATGCCTAATCCATGAAGTTTAACATAATATTCAGCATCCAAGAGCTTATTCTCGTATCGTAAGCCTGATTCCATGAATGTATGCGCCATCCCATCTTTCACCAGTTGTATATTTACACAGACATCGTCAACGAAAACGTATCTGAGGAGACGGCCAAAGCTATCTTTATCCTCAAAATCAGATTCTAATCGTACGTTTTTCCTTAAAACAAGCGATTCTAATCGAGTCTTTGATTGATCATAAAAGAAATATCCTTCTTCTGGAGCGTTTATACCAAGAAGACGAATGTTACTACTATCCTCTAAAATCAGTGAATCGCCATCTACAACATTAACAACTTGATAAAATTGTGATTTGAGGGAAGTAGATGATTGAATTCTGGTTGTGTATTGAGATTGTATCAGTAACTTACCGTCTCGTAGAAATACTTGTTCATATCCTATTATTCCCATTAAACAAACAATTAAAATGATAAAAAATATTTTTTTTCCCGAAATCTTCAAGACCATTGTTACTTTTGATAATTTATAGTAAGTCTATTAAACTTATAATAAATATCGAGATGGTATCAACATTTACGGAATAAAACGTTTTATTTTTTTCTTTGGTCCTATCCGAATTAATTTTCCGCTAGAAGTTATATCCATATCTAACATTCTTCCTTTAATGTTCTTTAGCTAGCTATAGCTGCTTAACTTTAAATAATTGAAAATTGTATTACTTTCAAGAATAAAGAGGTATTCGCAATGAGTAATAAAAAAGTTACAAGAAGAAATTATGCGAAAGTAGCTGGAGCGGGCATCGTTGGCATTGCAATAGGAGCTGCAGGAGGATATTATGGAGCACCTAAAGCACCATCAGAGACAATAACCAAGACCGAAACTGTAACCGTTACCAAAGGCGTCACTCAAACGCCAACAGTTCCAACGGAGAAAGAGTGGTGGGCGTTCTATGAGGAAGCTGCAAAACCATACAAAGGTGCAACATTACAAGTAATCGCTGTTTCAGGACAGAGAATGGAGGACAGCTTACTTGGCTTAGGCCAAGATTTCGAGGAGCTAACAGGAATCAGTGTAGAAGTTACTCCTCTCTCATGGGATGCAGGTCATGAAAAAGTTGCATCCGATTTTGTAGCTGGCGCAGGCGCTTATGATGGAGCAACAATTGATGGTTGGGTAATGGCAGATTTTACTCTACGAGGATATATTGATTCTCAAGAACGATTCCATCAAGATCCAAAGTTTGCTGATCCCAATCTAAATTTTAAAGACCTCGTGAAAAAAGATATTGAACTTAACTTCACCTGGCAAAATGAATTCTATGGA
>CAZAXO010000198.1:0-4256 GCA_964489085.1 uncultured Candidatus Bathyarchaeia archaeon | reverse complement strand
ATCTCAGCTACTCTAATCCGTTCATAGGCCCTCAACTTTTTAGGAGTACAGAAACACCTACATCACTTTTGGATTGGGGTGATATTAGACTCTACAGAGCTATCCGATTCTATCATAAAGGAACTGATACCGAGTATAACTTCGAAACCAAGGCAATTCAGATACGACATACAATAGAGGATGGCTTGCCTCTATTTGATGTAAAGGGTAAGGACAAGGAAAAGGTGATCCATTTGAGGCTCAAAGCGTATTCTAGAGCATACTGGAGGTTCCAGCAGCCGAAACGGTGGGGTTTCAACTCAATCCTTTACTACAACGAGTATCCAGCGGAGATTACCGATTTCTCCTTTGCAACAACAGATGGATCATTGAACGTGAAGAAGGGTGATCTTGGAGAGAGCGCAAGCAACTTTGAGCATACTTGGGGAAAACTCATATGATTCTAGTATTCGCGAAGAGAAGTTAGATTGCTGAGCTACGGTTCCAATATTACACTGTGAAAGTGGAATTTTATATCTAGCCATGATCCTAGCTAGCTAGTTTCAAGTTGTTGAAAAAACATTTCATAGTTATCTCCGTTCCATATCTCACGAATAAATTTTCTATCAGCATACGTGAAGAGTTTCGAGTACATATCTAAAGCTATAGTCTCGTTCTTAAGTAACTCTTTAATTATGACATCATCCATTTTATTCTTGAAGTCAAATTCCATATCAAGTTCCGCATCTTTCATCGCTTTTTCTGGATCTACTCCTTCAATATTTGAATAGATCCCCTTAAGAATCGTTTTATGTTTCTCTGAATCATGTGAAATCTTGTATATTACATCTCGAACCTTTTGATCTTCTACCCTAATATATGCTGTCCATTGACTTGAATTTTCGAGTTTCGTTTCTATCCAGTAGGTTTTTTCTAAGAGCAATTTCAATTCATCGATCGTAGAAATACTAATTTCCCTTTTACTCATAATCTCTACTATAGAAACTGCTGAATAAAAAAAATATTTTGTTACTTAGGCTCTAAGACGAAATACCTCTCCTTTAACCTTTAAAATGGTAGGGATTAATAGTATATTTTTTGTACTTCTCTTTGTAGATGGTAAGAGAATACTTACCTAGCTTCCTCTTTTTGTTTTGTGCCACATTTAGGGCAATGCTCTGATCCCATGGGGATCGGTTTCCCACATTCGATACAGAATACTTTTGGTCTTCTCCATCGTCTTCTTACATGCCGCATCCCTACAATCGACCCAGCGACTACTACTGCAATGATCACCAATAGATAGACTAAGGGTGCATAGTAGGCGAAGGAACGACTCTCCGCTCCTTCCTTCATCGGTTCCCCCGCCTCATCCTCAACAATCATGGTGAGATGCGCCTGTTGGGGCTCAGGTCCAGACCCTGAGATGGTGAAACTATAGGTCCCAGCTCTCACATCTTCACTTATTTGTAAACGTACAATGGAATCGAAATTAGGTTTCCCCGCTGTCGGTTCCACTCCACCAGACACTCCATGAGGCAAACCAGAAATTGCGAGGTTCACGAACTGCATATACCCAGTATCGGATGAAATAGAGACCCTGTATTCAACTGTTTCCCCTGGTCTTGCACGCATCATCCCAGGTGAAGCAGCAAGCTCATAGACCGCCCCTTCCTCAACTGTTAATATGATCGGTTTAAACCGCTCCTTCTCCCCATCCGAAGCCATAATCGTCATTGAATACGTGCCAGCAAGCAGATTCCGGCTCCCCGTTAATGTCAATATCGCCTTATAGGGCGGCGCTCCTGCAGAAGGATTAAACGCATAAGAGAGCCCCGCAGGAGTATTCATCAAGGAAAGATCCACTTGATCTGGATTCCCTGACACCAGCTCAACTGAAACCTTATACGATATTGAGCTCTCCAATGTTTGCTCTGTTGGAGTCGCTGTCACATAAAAGTCGAACTCCTCTTCAGTTTGGGACTCCTCATCGGGTAGAGCATCTCCTCCCGGTGGTAGAGGCAACGCCTCTTGGACTTCAAAGGTGAATTCAAAGTTATTATTGTCACGGTTATGATCGATATAGTCTTCATCTGGATCCACCGTCCAGATAGCGGTGTGGATACCCGGCGTCGCTGTCCATGGATTTGGGGATTGGAAAGCAAGGAAGTCACTGTCAGGATGATACGTTACTGCTTCATGTAGTACCTGCTCTTCATCGATTACAAGGATCAACCAAACCTGTTGAGGTAAGGGATCATCAGTTTCAACTCTGATCTCAACCCAGAATGTGACTCCCCCTCCTTCAAAAGGTGAAGCGATAGATGGCCACGCATTCGAAATCATCCAGTCGGAGCTTCCACCCCTAATTCCCTCCTCAGCATCGATCACCATTACCGTTAGAAGCAGCTCATCGGATAAAGTCTCAAAATGATCGTCACTTTCTACGTATGCACTAAACTCAACCTGAAGACTCCAATCCCCGTTACGAGGCGGAACCACTTCAGCGGGAACACTTATCGAGAAGAACTCGGTGTGTTCCCCTCGAATACTCAAGACCTCAGTAGCTAAAGCTGGAAAAGAGCCTACCTGCCAAACCCTGAGCTTACCTTCTGAATCAGATTCTGTAGGAAGATTATAATTAACCTGCACCCTTAGATCAAGGGGCTCTCCATACACTGCTTCAGGTTCGTGTTCAACATTAATGATCTCGAGAAAATAAAGTAATGTTGGACCTTCTGGTATATACAATTCGAAGTCTTCCGAGTCTACATAATCTCCATCTAAAAGGATATGCGCGGTTAACATCAATTCATCCGCTGCTAAGGGAGCGCTCGGATCAAAAATCTCCATAAAAACTCCCGCATCTACCGCGACGATAGCGTGACCCCCAAAAGTAACGGTGTTTGCACGATCGCTAATTGTGATCATAAGGTCTGCTTCTCCCCCTTCAGGAAGGAAGTATCTTCCTTCAACTCTTATTTGGCTCAAGCTTCCATATGCATGATCGATTACTATCCATTGTTCTGTACGCGCAGAAACCTCGATTGTGAGGTCTCGACTCCCCAATTGCGTCTCTTCTCCTTCAGAGCCGAGAAATACTATTCGAAAGTACAAGATCCACTCAGTAGACTCAAGAGGCCCATTAAAGTAAAGTGTAAAATCATCCAATCCACTTCCGACAACGGCATGCCCTCCCTCTTCTATGCTATCCCCCACCCTTGCTAATTGTATTCCCATAGGGGGATCTGGTTCGACTCCCTCAGGAGTTAAAGTCCACGGTTCAAGAGTTCCATATAATGGGATACCTCCTACTCCTAATGAAGTCGGAATTCCTTGAGAAGTCGTATAACGGATTTCGACACGTGATCCCTCAGGTAACGAGTATTCCACCATGCCTTTAATAGACACGGTATCGCCGACTTGAATGGAAGCCACTGGATCCTCTTCAGGCCCCATCCTAAGATAAGCATCCAGACTTACAATACTAAAATTGGGTGGAGCATCATCTCCGACTACTTCTATGCTAAAAGGCCATTCATTTCCTCCCGTAAGTACTGCTCTTAGGTTCCATACTCCTGGGCTTTCAGGAGCAACTAATGACAACTTCGGTTTAGTAATTGATCGCTCCTCAACACCATCAGGTATCTCAATTGTTCCACTGGCTTCTCCTACTATTTCACTTGTTTCCTCATCGATGATTTGGATTTGGATCTCTATGATTGTTGGCCCTACTCCTTCATATGAAACGTGAATAGAGCCGGGAAAAGTATCGCCTACTCTGACTTGTGTTGGATGCTCGATATGCACGATCTCCAAAGCTTTAATTGGTGCAAAGTTTATTCCAACAAGCAGAGATGTAACAAGGAGAATTAGGAGAAGGATCTTACGAGAAGAAATAGCAAGATTAGATACTTTGCGAATACACTTGTGAGTTAGATTAGTAGTTGAAGCCATTTATGGGCAACTCCTTCTTCGATATCATATATTTTCACAATATTATATTAAATCTCTTACTTAAGCTAGCTAGAAGAATTGTCATTACGCGAATATACTCCTCCACCATTCATAGAAGTCTATAAACACTTTTTTAATATCATCCATGACGGTTCGTTGCGTAGCTTCCATATGCGGATATCTTATCGAGACTGTAGCCACTGCGTTTCCATCATCACCAGGATACCATGATCCCTCCACCATATACTCCACAGTAGCATCGAAGCCAATTGAGTATGTTCCCTCACGAAGTGAGGTCAGAGGAAATGTGTACTCATTAG
>CAZAXO010000197.1:0-4332 GCA_964489085.1 uncultured Candidatus Bathyarchaeia archaeon | reverse complement strand
CAAACCTTGGACCCATCAATTGATATCCACGACTTTGACAGAAAGCTTTATTCAGCTGAGAAGCTAGTTGACTCGCGAAATCCGATATCGGATAGAAATTCTGAATTGATAAAGCGATTCGAACAGTACTGTTTCTCTGAAGGGTTAAGCAAGGGAAGGACGGTAAAGTATGTACTGACTTTGAGGAAACTTGCTGAATTATTAAAGAAGAATTTTGATGAGGCAAACAAGAAAAATATTGAGCAGCTCGTCAATCAGGTGGAGAGAAGTGACTACTCGGCTTGGACCAAGCATGACTATAAAGTTGCTATCAAGCGGTTTTACAAATGGCTTAAGGGCAGTGAAGACGAGTATCCTGATGAGGTTAAGTGGATAAAGACGACATTCAAGCAGAAGGACATATTGTTGCCGGAGCAGTTGCTGACTGAAGAAGAAATTAAACTGCTTGTCGATGCAGCTTACAGTCAGCGTGACAAGGCATTCATTATCACTACCTATGAGAGTGGAGCTAGAATCGGCGAGATTGGAAGCCTACGAATAAAGGATGTGA
This sequence comes from uncultured Candidatus Bathyarchaeia archaeon, assembly GCA_964489085.1. Taxonomy (GTDB): domain Archaea; phylum Thermoproteota; class Bathyarchaeia; order 40CM-2-53-6; family DTGE01; genus CAZAXO01. The sequence goes on along the minus strand of CAZAXO010000197.1, from coordinate 3,782 downwards.
TATTTGAGGAGAGATACACGACGCTGATGTTCAAGGGAAAGACAGGTGCACGTCGCATCATAGTTGTAGCCTCTACACCGTATCTCAATGCATGGATTCAGAATCATCCTTTCAAAGATGATATGGAGGCGCCTCTTTGGGTTAATATGGGAACCGTGAATCGTAGCCAGTCCCTGAGCTATCCAGCTTTAGCTAAAATTTTAAAGGTTGCTAGTAAGCGGGCCAATCTAAAGAAGAAAGTTACACCCCATAAACTACGACATTCACGAGCGACATTTCTTGCAACCAAGCTTAAGGAAGCGCAGATGAATCAGGTATTCGGTTGGAAACAGGGTTCAGATATGCCTAGCATATACGTTCATCTCTCAGGTCGAGATGTTGATGACGCGCTTCTCGGAGTGTACGGACTGAAGAAAACAACGGAGGAAAAGTCCAAGCTCACTCCTAGAATCTGTCCACGGTGTGAAGTAAACAATGTATACAACGCCAAGTTTTGCTCGCGATGTGGTCTTGCATTGGATATCAATGCTGCAGCGCAGATAGACGAGGCTAGAAGAAAAGCGGATACTACAATGGATATCCTAGTGAGAGATAAAGAGTTTAAAAAGTTGCTTATGAAGAAGTTGAAGGAATACGGTTCTGCTGATGTAACTTAATTCTTTCTTCATTACTTTTTAAAATTTTGAGTAGTTCTCTGATCCAGAATGGCAATCGTGCCCAAACTTCAGGATCAAAATCCTTAGGCGCAAAGCTATTACTTTTTTTCACTTCTCATTTTTCATCCTCCCTCCCCTTACTTCAGGGGTTCTGTACAACGCCGCGTAAACGTTTAGTCTTGGGATGTAGACAATTTCGAGAACGTCGACTTTCTTATGTTTAAGTCCATGTCTTTTCATGGCTTCAACCCTGGCAATGGCTAGCAAGTCTGCTAAGGCTTTATCCCTTTCAGCTCGTATCACCAGGGCTGAGTACTCCACGGATCTCTCACCTTTGTTGAAACTTAAATTTACGACAGAAAGTATAAAACTGAAAAGAATGAAAAATAAGATTTGAGGATAAACTAGTAACAGGATAGCCATCCGTCAGTCACAGTAATCTCCTAAATATATAGTGATAAATAATTAGGAATACTGTATCTTGTTAGGATGGTCGTTTATGCCGAGTTGGAGTAAATCTTATTGGATAGCTTTTTGGAGCGTCATCGCTGGATTACTGCTTTCGATTTTTTGGTTAGTTCTCGCTGGTATCGTTATTATCTCAGTTGCTTTTTTTAGATTTGAACAGCTTGCCTCATATGTTCAGCAGGGGCGATATTATGATATGTTAAATCTACCTGCATTCATAGGAGCAGTTCTAGTAGTTGTATTTTTTCTTGTGATGTCAAGTTTAAGTTTTTATGCGGTTCTGGTAAAATATACCTGGAATGAAGTACACCAAGAAGTAAGTAGAGAAGTATCTGATATGAAAAATGAGATAACGAGTGATTTTGATCGTAAATTATCTGAATTGAAACGTAAAAAATGTATTAATTGTGGTGCAGATATTCCATCTGACTCTGTAATCTGTCTTCGTTGCAAGGTTTCTCAAGTTTAAATTGATCTAAAATATGTAAAATATAGAAAGGACCATTATTGTAAGTTAGGAAATACAAGAATTAGCTAGCTATGATTAAATGAATATAGTTGAGAAGAATCTTTCCTTCAAGATTATTACAAGATATTCAGTTTCGATTAATAGCTTTAGTAAATTATTAAGGAGAAGAGAGCACCTGTACGAATACGATGCTTTGATAGGTGCGTTTTCAAAAGGTGATTTGATTTCCTTCTCCATATAAATATATCATAACACTTATTTTAATGTATAGCAAGTTTCGAATAATACTTATTACAAAATTTAACTCGTACTTTAATGAAGGTCAGTTTTCCTATGAACCTATTGGTTCGAATCCTGATCACATATTCCTACTATTCAATAGTTATGCTAGCTAAGAACTATTTATATTAATTTTTTTGAATGACCCGAGGATACCTGCTTCTACTGCGAGACCGACTGTGCAGAACTTGTGGCTTTCACGGATTACTTCCGCTACTGTTCGTTTATCAGCTGAAGTAGAAATATTCAAGTTTTTATCGATGTCGTAATATACCCATGTCGAGTCGTTAGGGTTCTGAGCTTTATACACTTTCTTTTTTAGTTTACCAGTAAGCTGTAGTGAGAGCTTTTTGATAGGCATCTGTTTATTCTCAGCTGATCTAACGATGCTGATAAGTGTACAGCGACCTAATGCAGCAAGAAACGTTTCAGTTGCTGATGGACCTAAACTTTTTTCTCCTTTCTTTTCATGTGAGGGGAGATCCATAATGATATTGAATTCTCGTATTTTAGCCTCTACTAGTTTACCGCCTTTCCAATCCACTTTTATGGGAACTTCAATTTTTTGTTTTATCTCTTCACCCAACTAGTTTACACCTTTTATATGGAGAGAAGTCGAGTGTTATTAAAAATTCTCTTAGCTTAGAAAGGGAGTTTCTAATGTGAATAGTATGCTCGTTGAGAACCTAAATTTTTTAACTATTTTAGAATGTTAAGTATATTTGTATATCAAATTAAAAAAGCAAGTAGCTATTATACGAATAAAGTAACTATTTTGAGGTTGTAGATATGCCAATTGAACAGGTTGATTGTATATGGATGGACGGGGAATTCCTTCCTTGGAACGAGGCGCGCATTCACGTTATGACTCATGGACTTCATTATGGTACAGGTGTATTTGAGGGAATTCGAGCTTATCCAATTAAAAGTGTTCTGCATATATTTCGTCTTGAGGATCATCTGCAACGGCTTTACAGATCTGCTAAGATTCATAAAATGGATATTCCTTATTCAAAGGATCAATTATGGGATGTGATACTCGAGTTAATCAGAAAGAATAGAATTAAAAAAAATTGTTACATCAGACCGTTAATATATAGAGGGTACGGTGAGTTCGGTTTGAATCCTTATGGAACGCCGATAAAATGCGCGGTAATTACCTTTCCTATCCAACCATATTTGAAGGAGGAAGGAGTTAAAATTTGCATTTCAAGTTGGAGAAGGATTCCGGATGTGTGTATACCATCTGCGGCTAAGACTTGTGGGTCCTATGTAAACTCGATGTTGGCGAAGATGGAGGGTCTGGAAAGAGGTTACGATGAGGCGGTCATGTTGAATATTGATGGACATGTTGCAGAGGGAACGGGAGAAAATATTTTTCTTGTTAAGAAAGGGAAAATCTTTACACCAGCTCTCTCTACAGCAATTCTTGAAGGGATTACAAGACGTTCAGTAATTGAATTGGCTAGGGAGGAGGGGTTTGATGTTTTTGAGAAGAATCTTTTGAGGTCAGAGTTATTTACTTGTGATGAGGCTTTTTTCACAGGGACGGCTGCAGAGGTGACGCCGATACTCTCTGTGGATGATAGACTGATTAATGATGGGGGTATAGGAGAAGTTACAGAGAAGCTTAGAAATACGTTTTTAGAAATTGTCAAGGGAGAAAGGGCGGATGTTAAGGGGTGGTTAACCCCCATCTCTTAATGTATTTCGAGTTTTATTTATTGGTGTAATAAAGTTTCAATAAAAGAGGATTCAATTATCAATGAATAGACGTTTATGAAATTAGTTGAAAATGGAGGAATTTGGTATTGGATTTAGATATTAAAGGAGTGATTACAGCAATTATTACGCCTTTTACTAAATACTGTGAAGTAGACTTTTATAGTTTACGTTCACATATTAAATGG